>JBBRMC010000485.1:0-3647 GCA_038231055.1 Leptolyngbyales cyanobacterium | reverse complement strand
TTCTAAGCAGCGCTGGCAGTTTTGGATCGATCGCGGCGGCACGTTCACCGAGATCGTGGCACAAAACCCAGATGGCGAGTTGGTGATTCACAAGCTGTTGTCAGAAAACCCCGATCGCTATGCCGATGCTGCTTTGCAGGGCATTCGTGAGATTTTGGGAGTCGGTGCAGAAAATCCTATTCCGGCTGAGCAGATTGCAGCCGTAAAGATGGGAACCACAGTCGCGACGAATGCGCTGCTAGAACGCAAGGGCGATCGCTGCGTTTTGCTGATCACACAAGGGTTTCGCGATGCTTTGAGAATTGGGTATCAAAATCGTCCTAATATTTTTGCCCGTCACATTGTGCTGCCCGAACTGCTCTATGAGCAAGTCATCGAAGTTGAGGAGCGATATAGCGCTCAGGGTGAAGAACTGACAGCCCTTTCTACGATCGAGGAAACGCCCTGGATCACGTCTCTTAAGTCAGCCTATGACAGCGGAATTCGCGCCTGTGCCATTGTGTTGATGCACGGGTATCGATATCCCGATCATGAGCAGACAATTGGAGCGATCGCACACAAAATTGGCTTCACTCAGATCTCCGTTTCTCATCAAGTTAGTCCCTTAATGAAGTTGGTGAGCCGAGGTGACACGACCGTTGTCGATGCTTATTTGTCTCCAATTTTGCGGCGATATGTCGAGCGCATCACGACGGAACTAAGCATCCATCCTCAAAATTCTCCGCGTCTCTTATTCATGCAATCCAACGGTGGATTGACCGATGCTGATCTCTTTCAGGGCAAAGACAGCATTTTATCGGGTCCGGCGGGGGGCATTGTTGGAGCGGTGCAAACCAGCAAACAGGCAGGATTTGACAAAATCATCAGCTTTGACATGGGGGGCACCTCGACGGATGTCGCCCACTATGACGGCAGCTATGAGCGCACCTTTGAAACCGAAGTTGCAGGAGTTCGGCTGCGCGCACCGATGATGGCGATTCACACGGTTGCGGCGGGCGGTGGCTCTCTGGTTAGCTTTGACGGCTCACGCTATCGAGTCGGACCTCAATCAGCAGGGGCAAATCCGGGTCCTGCGTGCTATCGCAACGGGGGCGAGTTGACCGTCACCGATTGCAATGTCAGAGTCGGCAAACTCCAGCCTGATTTCTTTCCGAAGGTGTTTGGGAGGAATGGCGATTTGCCACTTGATGTCGAGAGTGTGCAGCAGAAGTTTGCAGCGTTGGCGGCAGATATTCAAACTGCTAGTGGAGATTCACGATCGCCCGAAGCAGTTGCCCAAGGCTTTTTAGAGATCGCCGTTGAGAAAATGGCAAGCGCAATTAAAAAAATCTCTGTTCAACGCGGGTATGACATCACAGAGTATACGCTCTGCTGTTTTGGGGGCGCAGGGGGACAACACGCCTGTTTGATTGCAGACGCGCTGGGAATGACACAAATTTTTCTGCATCCCTATGCCGGGGTTTTGTCGGCTTATGGCATGGGTTTAGCGGACTTGCGAGTGTTGCGAGATCGCGCGATCGAAGCTATTCTCACCGCCGAGTTGTTGCCAGAACTGACTCAAATTCTGGCTGATCTTGCCCGTGAAGGCATTGCAGAATTGCAGCGTCAAGACGTTGCAGATCCCCAGATTCAAGCGGTGTCTAACGTCCGATTGCGCTATCAAGGAAGTGACTCAGCTCTAATTGTGGACTTTGGCACTCTAGACGCAATGCTGACCCACTTTGAACAGGTGCATCGCCAACGATATGGTTTTATCGACGACACCAAAGCGCTGATGGTCGAAGCCGTTTCAGTAGAAGTGATTGGCACGACGATCGCGCCTCAAGAAGCGATCATTTTCGATCGGCGCACGACTCCGCTTGCTGCGATCGCGACCGTCCCTATCTACACGCAAGGACGTTGGCGAGAGTCGCCCATTTTTCAGCGCAGTGACTTGACTCCAGGCGATCAGATTCCTGGTTCTGCCTTGATCATCGATTCAACCAGTACCACTGTGATCGAGCCGGGTTGGCAAGCAGAACTAAATGATCGTAATCATCTAATCTTGACCCGTTCAGACATCGACGACTCGGAATCCAGATTTCAAAATTCAGAATCTGCCTCTCCTGATCCTGTTTTGTTAGAAATTTTTAATCATCTGTTTATGTCGATCGCTGAACAGATGGGATTCACGCTGCAAAACACAAGCTCGTCAGTCAACATCAAAGAACGATTAGACTTCTCTTGCGCGGTGTTTGATCAACAGGGTCAACTCGTTGCGAATGCGCCTCACATTCCCGTGCATTTAGGCTCGATGAGTGAGAGCGTCATTAGTTTAATGAATGCAAAAGGGACACACCTAGAACCAGGTGATGTTTATGTCTTAAACGATCCTTACAACGGTGGAACTCATTTACCCGACATTACTGTGATTACTCCAGTGTTCACCGAAGAGAACCTGAATCACAACGATTCTAAACCGCTATTCTTCGTCGCCTCTCGCGGACATCATGCCGACATTGGCGGAATGACCCCCGGATCAATGCCACCCAACAGCACCTCGATCGAGCAAGAAGGCATTTTAATCAATCACTTCAAATTAGTTAGTCAAGGGCACTTCCGATCGCAAGAGATTTTAGAATTACTCACCCATCAGCCTTATCCAGCTAGAAATCCCGCTCAAAACTTGGCAGACTTAAAAGCGCAAATTGCCGCTAACGAGCGAGGGGTGCAAGAACTTCGCAGAATGATTGCTCACTTCAGTTTAGAAACTGTTCAAGCCTATATGCGGCATGTGCAAGACAATGCGGAAACGTCTGTGCGGCGAGTGATTGAGACATTGCACGATGGCAGCTTTACTTACGCGATGGATGACGGCTGCAAGATTTGTGTCAGCGTTCGCCTCGATCGAGCGTCCCGTTGTGCCACGATTGACTTCACAGGCACTTCACCCCAACAGCCCACTAATTTCAACGCGCCCCTAGCCGTCTGCAAAGCTGCCGTTCTCTACGTGTTTCGCACCCTTGTGGACGATGATATTCCCCTAAATGCAGGCTGTCTCAAGCCCCTCGATATCATCGTCCCTGAAGGATGTTTACTGAATCCGCGCTATCCGGCAGCCGTCGTTGCCGGAAACGTCGAGACTTCGCAAGCTGTCACCGATGCGCTCTACGGAGCCTTGGGCGTGATGGCAGCCTCTCAAGGCACGATGAATAATTTCACCTTCGGGAACGATCGCTACCAATATTACGAAACGATTTGCGGCGGGTCAGGAGCCAGCGCAACGTTTGACGGCACCGATGCTGTGCAAACCCACATGACCAATTCTCGTCTCACCGACCCCGAAGTTTTAGAATGGCGCTTTCCGGTGCTGCTAGAAAGATTTGCGATCCGTCCCGACAGTGGTGGTCAAGGTCAGCATTCGGGCGGCAATGGCGTGATGCGTCGGCTGCGGTTTCGAGAACCCATGACGGCAGCAATTTTGTCGGGTCATCGCCTAGTGCCCCCCTTTGGACTGCAAGGCGGCGAACCGGGACTCGTCGGCAAAAATTGGGTAGAACGAGCCAATGGAGCGATCGAGCCTCTAGGCAGCAACGCTGAAGTCACCATGCAATCAGGAGATATTTTTATAATTGAAACGCCTGGAGGGGGAGGGTTTGGCACCTATC
>JBBRMC010000484.1:0-3656 GCA_038231055.1 Leptolyngbyales cyanobacterium | reverse complement strand
GCCGCTCGATTTTGAGACGATCGGGGCATCAATTTGCAAGACTCATCGCGTCATCGTCGTTGAAGAATGTATGAGAACGGGCGGCATCGGTGCTGAGATTGTGGCTTCAATTAGCGATCGTCTCTTTGACGAACTGGATGCTCCAGTGTTGCGGTTGTCATCTCAAGATATTCCGACCCCTTATAACGGCGCGCTGGAAAATCTCACGATCGTGCAACCCCAGCAGATCATTGAAGCTGTTAGAAAGATGGTAGCTGTAAAGGTTTAATAGATGAGTGCAGCCGATCGCGTTTACGTTATCGGCTGAGTCCAACATCTTAAGGTGACGGCTGACTTTAAGATTTCTGACTCGCTTTGTCGATCCGAAAGAGCCAAACCATGAGGGCAATCACCCCAATCTGAATGGCTAAATTTGGAAGTGCCGCTTCGACATCACGACCCGCTAAGACTTGAGCCAAGAAAACCGCCGCTCCGATCGCGCCTGATGCCCCAAATGTCCCGTAAATAAACTTCCTCAATCCGCGATAGGGAGCCTTTGCTTCTGCTCTTAGATGAGCATATTTTTCGGGGTCGGTTTGCTTGAGGGTCGATCGTTTGGGTTTGGAGTCGGTCATAAGGTTGGAGGCGTTAGGTCTAAGATCATCGTGACATGAGTTTGCAGCGATCGGGCTTAGTCAAGAGAATCGGTCTACGATCGAACAAGTTATATGGCAGAGGATCAGCAATCCTGCTATACTTGCTAATCGTGTTGCCGATGTGGCTCAGTGGTAGAGCAATCGATTCGTAATCGATAGGTCGCGAGTTCAAATCTCGCCATCGGCTTTTAGTAGACGGGTAAATTCAGCGATCGAGCTTCGCTCCTATTGTCAGAAGCGATGGAAGAACTCACAAGAGCCGTGATTGCACCCTCGATTTAACTTCATAGAGCGAATTATAGAACTACTCTAATCCTCAGATTGAGCGGGTTCAGGAGGATTGGCAGGAATATGCTTTTCTTCAGCGTCTGCGATCGCCGCCTCGACCAAATCTGGGGTCGGTGGATTGGGATGGATCGGCTGAATTTCCGGTTCAGATGATGCTACTTCTGCTTCGGGTGGCGTTGTTTTTGCTGAGGCTCGCTGGGCTTCAAACTCCACTTCTTCTAAGATGAACTCATCAGAATCAGTGGTCGAGTCAGATGTAGCGTCTTGGTCAACTGAAACGATCGGGTGAGGAGTCAAGTCTCCGACACTAGGCTGCTCGTTTTCGTCGTCAAAGTCCTCGGCTTCAGCAATTGGAGCTGTATCGCGAAAGTCTTTTCTAACGTAAGTTTCTACGTTTTTCTTAGGTTTGTTAAATCCAGCAATCACCGACTTAGCCGTATCCACGATCGCTGCAAACGGATTTGGTTTATCAGATGCAGGTTGAATAAAGGTCGGTTTTGCAGGGATAACAGGGGTCGTCGTTGTATCTACCGTGGTGGGAGGATTGCCAAAATCTTCGGGCTTTAGCGGCTCATAAGATGACGGTATAGTCGTCTCTGCTGAGTCTTGTGGTTGGGCTGTTTTGTTGATGAGAGACTGCGCCCGACCACGCAAATTAGTGAATTGCTGCTTAACCTTAGCGGTATTTTCAGGCGACAAAACTCGGTTTAGACCCGCTTGCAGATCGGTAGAGAGATCCCCCGTCGTCGATCGCAACTCTGCGGGCGTTTGCCCCGATCGAGCCAGTAGCGTCTGCCAGCCGAGCCAGCCAATTAGGGAGACGCTTGCCATTTGCCCCAGCAAAACGCCACCTGTAATCCTTTCTGCACAAACCCATAGCACGAGGGCATAAAACAATCCGACCCCGCTCCAGACCAGATCCCCCTTGCGATGAAGTTCTGGATAGAAGAATGCAGCGAGATAAAGGGCAAGACTGCCTAAGCCAACCACCAAAGCGAGAATAAACGTCAGCATATTGGCTGCTCCAAACTGTCAGCGACTTCTATTAACTTTACCTCTCCTGGGGAGCGTTGGAAGTTGAAGAGATGTCAAGGAACCAAAAATTATGCGGGTTTAACGCGCATTAACGGCTGCCCATATTCGACTGGCTGAGCGTTTTGCACCAAAATCTCGACGATTTCACCCGAAACTTCGGCATCGATTTCATTGAGCAACTTCATGGCTTCAATAATGCACACCGTTTGCCCAGAGCGGATGCGATCGCCCACATCGACAAAAGGTGGCTCATCGGGAACGGGGGCGCGATAGAACGTGCCCACCATTGGCGAGAAAATTTCAACTAGACGATCGCTATTCGGTGGAGGAGCCGATTGACTCGACGGTGCCCCATTGGGTGCATCAACCGCACCTTGAGACACGTCTGCTGCCGGAAGCGGAGTGACGATTGGGGCGACCGACAGCAGTTCTCGTGAACCGAGTTGAGACAAATCGGCTTGTCCAAGCTCAGTTCGTGACCCTCGACGAACGGTTAGCTCAAAGTCTTCACTTTTTAAGATTAACTCCGCAATGTCAGTTTGATTGAGAGCCGTGAGGAGTTCGCGGAGTTCGCTTAAGTCGAGTGGCACAGTGTTATCGCTCCAGTTAAATAATCCATCGGTCAGTTGTAGATAGCGGGCTGTCTTGAGTCTCCACTACCAAACCACAGCCACCGATTAATTTTCGCGACCCAGGTAAGAATCGTCGCGGGTGTCTACCTTGATTTTTTCGCCGATCGTAATGAAGAGAGGAACCATGACCTGAGCGCCCGTCTCTACGATCGCAGGTTTAGTGCTGCCCGTTGCGGTATCGCCTTTGACACCGGGATCGGTTTGAGTGACTTCGAGAACAACTGAGTTGGGCAGTTCAACTTCTAAAACTTGGTCGCCCCATTTAATCACGTTGACTTCCATGCCTTCTTTGAGATATTTAACGCGCTCACCAATCTGAGACACGCTGAGTTGCCCTTCCTCATAGGTTTCCATATCCATAAAGACGTATTGATCGCCATCTTTATAGGTATGTTGCATGGTGCTTTTTTCAAGGTTGGCTTGTGGCACCGACTCCCCAGCGCGAAACGTCCGCTCTAAGGTTTTGCCAGTCCTGACATTTTTAAGCTCAGTCCTGACGAATGCCGATCCTTTCCCTGGCTTAACGTGCAGAAAGCTAATCACTCGCCAGACGGCTCCGTCTAGCTCAATACTTACGCCAGGTCGAAAATCATTACTAGAAATCATGAGTGATGACGGTGGGGGAGAATGTTCGGCACTTTATTTTACCGCCCAGCGATCGCTTTTGATTAGGGTTGTTCATCATGATTGACGACGACTCAGCGACCCCTAACGTGGCACAATCGAAACGGGGTTTTAAAGCACGCAGGGAAAGAGATATGTCTTTTTGGAATGGTTGGATGCTCACTCAACGTCTGAGTCGATTCACAAGTCGCTGGCTTAAAGGGATGGCGCTGCTCATGGTTTGCTTGAGCGTGTGGAGTCTTCCGGCTCAGGCACTCCCTCCCGGAAACCCGATCGTCAACCCAGAGGCGCTGCTTCGCAACTCGCTGCCGATCGATAATCCTGACGTTCGCAAGCTGCAACTGAGTTTAGAAGACATCACGGCTCAACTGCGAGCAAATCGTCGTTGGGGAGCCGTTGTGAGCGATGTCAAACAGGCATATCGCATTCTCAACGATCGTGT
>JBBRMC010000483.1:0-3656 GCA_038231055.1 Leptolyngbyales cyanobacterium | reverse complement strand
TACATAGAGTTCTTCTGCTTGGGCGAGTCGAATGCCTCGTAACAAAAAATCGGACTGACGATCGCTCTGCTTCCACTGCAATGCAGCTTGCTCGATTTGACGCTGCGATCGCAATCGACTGCGATTTTCTTCTAACCACCACCGCAACGTAGACCAATAGCGAATCAAAATTTCGTGAGCCACCTCGATCGAGACTTCTGAAAAAGATTCAGGGATGGCTGCCTGTCCTTTACTCTGTGCCTCTAGTTCATCCAGCCCCATCACAATGAGTTTTGCAGTCGAAAGAGCTTGAAGTGTTCGATCGACTAACTCAACCGGATATTTGTTCACCACTAACTCGGATTTAGAAACGCGACGACGAGTATCTTCAGTGCCGTCTCCGAGTTGAGTCAGTGATAAGAAAATCCAACGGGCGCAGGCTTTTGCGTCAGCATCTAAACTGTCGTAAACCTCCTGGGCTTTGCGTTCTAATGCGCCTCGCAGTCCTCCAATTTGTTGTTGGTAGGCGTGTAAGGTCAGTACGCCCGATCGCCGTTGTTGCCACAATTGTTCTAGAACAAATTCTAATAACGGCAAGTCTCCAGCGCTGTGATTGAGTTCTTGCAGCAAGACTTCAACTAATCCCGGCTCGACCTGCAACCCCACTTGTTCGGCAGGGCGAAGAATGACTTCGCGATAATCGTCGTCTGCTAGATAAGGCGGAACCAGCACACTCGATCGCTGCAAAATCGCCGCCAGTTCAGGAATTTCTAGACAGGGTGAAATGAAATCTGCTCGCAGCGTCAGAATGAGTTTGAAGCGATCGCTGGCATAGTTCAGCGCACCTAAGATCAGATCTAAAAATTGTTGGCGATCGTCGGTGGCTGCCAGAGTAAAGAGTTCCTCAAATTGATCAACGACAAGAACTACGACCGGTTCGGGGCGCGATCGCAGCCAATAGACAAAGCCTTCTGCACCTTGATGCAATATCCCTTCAATTTGCTGGAGGGCGACTTCGTTGCCAGCATCTGCAAGTCTGCGAGATAACACCTCTAACGGGCGATCGCCAGGACGCATTCGCCCAATCCACCAGTGCTCACTGCCCGGAATTTGTTTGCCTTGCCGCAGTTGAGCACTCAATCCGGCTTGAACAACAGACGATTTGCCGCTTCCTGATGCGCCCACGACGGCTAAACAAGATTGGTGACTGACCTCCTGAATGAGTTTGCGAGTCAGCCCTTCTCGTCCATAAAAATATTTACTGTCCTCTTCGGCAAAGGCTCTCAACCCCATATAGGGGCAGAGTCCCAGGTCAAATCCTTCTGACGGTTCAGGGCTTCTCGATCCAAGGTGTCCCGGCAATACTTCGATCACGCCTTGGGCACCCGATAACCAAATGTGTAGCGGAAACTCTCCAGCTAATGCGAGTTGAAGCTGTGCGATCCAACCTGCGGCAGAGAGTCCGATTTGGCGATCGCCCACGTTCAGCGTTTGAACCAAAATTTGAGCAAATTTTTCGGAGTCGATCGTCGGGGCTGCTGCTGCAATCAAGCATTGTCCCTGATCGCTGCCAAGCTGCAACTCTTCGATCCACTCCCCAAGACAAGTCGCGCCGGGGCAGTCTAAAACGACGATCTGCTGTGCCATCTGAGAGCGACGCAATTCTTGCCGAAGCCACGATCGAGCAATCCGTGTGCCGTCTCCTAAAATCAGCCAAGACTCGCCTTCGTCTGTTTCTTCGATACGTCCCCGTAGGTAGAGGAGGGCAGTTGTAGAGGGCTGAAGGTGAGGTTCTGCCGATCGTAAACAGGTTTGAATCGCCTCCCGCACGGCTGACCAATCTTTGCCGGGTTGAGGATAATACTCCAAGTCAAAGCCGCCTGTACTGCGAAGCAGTTTGCTGAACTTCAGCGTGATTTGCTGGCTGGGAAGCCCTTCAATTACGAGCGCTTGCCGGGGATTTTGAGAAGACGTTTCTGACGATCGGACTCCTAAAATCAATTCACCAATGCCCTCAACAATGCGTTTTGGAGTCTGAAGCGGATACTCGGTTTGCAGTTGCGTATCGCCACGGCTCCGCTTTTGTTGATTGATCAACCGCAATTGTTGATTAGTTTTATCAATATATTGCAAGGTTTGGTGATAGACATATTTGTAGAGTCCATCTGCTTCGATCGTGCCTTGAGCATCTGCTGCTTCACCCCGCAAACCCCGCATCAGAAAGTAAGTAAAGACTCCATGCCCCAACTCTGGAAACTCCCAAGATTGTTGGGCACGATCACACGAGAGCAGAGCATAAAACCCTTGGCTTTGAGCAGCACGTTGTCCTAAAACGGTCATCAATTGCGCGGTGGGATTGGGTAGCTCGATCGGCTGTCCTTTCGCACTTCTGAGCGTCATTCCTCCACTGTGACAAGCATCGAGCCAAATCACCTGCTGACGAGCCGCACACTGTCCCAACCCATTCAACAAGTCAGCAACGGCTAACCCACTGTCCAGCAAGTCATCTTTCTGAGTATCTGCGAGGCACAATACCGCTTGTTGCGTCTCGGCATCTAACACACCATGTCCCGAAAAATAAACCAGTACCGTGTCTTGAGATTGCGCGTCTGTGACGATTTGTTTGAGGGTGTGACGTACCGATTTGATCGTCGGCGCTTCTGCCCCAAAATCGTGATGAATCCGAATTTCTCGCTGCGGAAATTCTTGGGTTGCTTCGATCAGCGCGTCGGCTAAGCCCTGACAGTCGAGGGCAGGATATTGCAACGAAGGTAAATGACTGTCTTGGTAGTGATTGACCCCGACCAGCAAAATCCACAGCTTGGCTTTGCCAGTTTCGAGGGGAAGGGTAGGTCGGCTAAGAGCGCGGGGCATGGTCAGAAAGGGATGAACAGTTGGATTTATTTACGATCGATGCCATAGCTATAGTCAAACAACTGAGCAACTTGGCGGCGCAGACCTGCGGGGGGATAGAGCTTTGAGGTGAGTTTCGTGGTGGCATATTGATCAGCGCTAACGACCACACGACGGGCTTCGGCTTGAGAAAGTTGCCCTTGTTTAAATCCATTAATCACCTGTTCTAACCCTTTACTGTAGTCTGCAATATTTTGAAACTCAAATTGAGGCTGACTCGCACTTGCTTGAACGGGTTCGGCTTGAGGAATGGCAGCGATCGACGGTAGCGCGATCGGGGCTTGCAGCGCCAACACATACACACTATCCGCCGGAAGTTGCACGATCCGGACATTTTTAGGAGATGTCATACCACTGAGAATGCCGATCGCGCCTCCGATCATGCCACCTTGATCAAACGCAGAGGCTTTATTAGATTCGCGAGCTGTCGCACCCATCACTGCCCCAAATAAGTTACCAAACATGCCGCTATTCTCACGGGCACGATCGGCTCCGCTCTGTTGCGTAATCGTATTGCCCGGAATCACTGCACTCGCTGCTTGAATCGCGATAATCTGACCTCTCACCACAATGGATTCTGCCACGATTCTTGCGCCGCCATTTTCGGGCTTGAGCTTGATGGTGACGGGTGTATTCATCGGCACAACTTCATTGCCTTGTGAATCCATCAACGGCTGTGCGAGGG
Organism: Leptolyngbyales cyanobacterium; assembly: GCA_038231055.1. Taxonomy (GTDB): domain Bacteria; phylum Cyanobacteriota; class Cyanobacteriia; order Leptolyngbyales; family Leptolyngbyaceae; genus Phormidesmis_A. Next base: position 79 of record JBBRMC010000483.1, on the reverse strand, counting down.
GCACCGTCATCGGATAGTCTTGCTTTTGACCCACATCTACGGTCACAGCCGCCGGAAGCTTGATCACGACACCCGCTGT
>JBBRMC010000482.1:0-3668 GCA_038231055.1 Leptolyngbyales cyanobacterium | reverse complement strand
GTCTCCGGGGAGCAGAGCCATTAACGCCGACTTCTTGCAGCTCGGCAGTTTCGCTAATTTGAGGAATCAAGCGATCGAGTTCATCGGTAGCAGGAATTGTTCCAAGAATGGGTAGCTTGATAATTCGTTTCAGTTCTTCAGTGCTGTAAATAACGTCGGTTGCTTTGTCTATCAGTAACGAGATTCCCGTTCCTAGCAGCAACCCTAAAATTGCTCCTAAAACCAAGTTGTTTGCAAGACTCGTTGCTGTAGGAAGAGGCTGAGTTGGCGGCGTGAGTAGCTCCCAAGGAACTTCTCGCTGGGCAACATCAATTTGCAGTGCCTCTCGCTTGCTCAAGAACTGGTTCAAATTCTCAGTCGTGATTTGAAGTTCTCGCTGAATATTGGCATAGTCGCGCGACACTCCAGAAAGTTGATTAACCCCAGAGTTGAGACCGCCTATTGTTCTTTCTAGAGCCTGATTGCGAGCCTCCAACGCTCGCATTTGATCAATCACTTCGCGCTGGGTTTGTTGCCCTTCACGCCCCAGTAGAGATAATACATTCTGACGTTGCTCTCGCAATAGTTTTAGATCAGGACTTGTTTCTAGATAGAGAGTTGAAGCCTGTGCAATTTGACTATCAATGTCTAAAAGCTGTTTCAGTAGAGCCTGATAGCGAGGATTTTGACTCAGTGCCGCAGAAGCTGCCGATTCATTGGGTCTTTGTCCAAGTTGCGATCGCAGAGCTGCATACTGTTTTCTGCTCTGTTCTATTTGAATTTGAGCATCAAGCTGCTGCTGAGTAAAGGTATTGACTTGACTTGAAAGCTGTGCGCCTCGTGATTCTGGATCGATCAGGTCGTTGCGCTGCCGCAATTGCTGCAACCGCTCTTGCAGTTGGTTGACTCGCTGTTGCAGATCGGGCAGTTTGTCTTCAACAAACTTAAGTCCACGTCGAATGTCAGCCTGACGAGACTGAAGACTATAGGCGAGGTAGGCTTTTGAAACATTGTCGAGTACAACCTGAACCTTTTGGGGATCGGGGTCTTGGTAAATCGTTTGTACAATGTTTGAGCCTTTTCCCAAAGGCTCAACGTCTAGATTCTTGAAAAGCTGTTCATAGGTTATATCCGGGTATTGCTTTTGAATCTGCTCAACTACCGGCAGCAATACCCTAGAACTCATCAAGATCTTGATTAAGTCCGTGTTGACGGTAACTCGTGAAGTGTTCGCGTTGGCTGAAGATTTTTCCTCGTTGGTGAGGCTTCCTGGAACTGAGGAAATGATAGCAGTCTCAGCAGACATCGGCTGCACCAATACTTCAAACTTTCCCTGATAGGCTGGCGTATCAGTAAACGCTTTAACCCCTGCGGCGGCAGTGACAGCAGCAGCCACGCCCAAAATGATCAAGGCTTTACGGCGGAGCGATGCTAGAAGCTGACCGAGATCTAGACCCCCTTCAGCACTCTCGCTTGGTGAAATAAAATTGGCTGGTAGAGATGACTGAAAAGGCTGTTCAACTTTCATTGTGGCTTCCTAGAGTTTGGTTGCTGGGGTCTGTGAAGTTGTTGGCATTCTCCTCACCGTGTTGCTCAATTGCTAACCGCTTTGATGCCACCTGTTAACGCAGTGCAGAAGATAGATGCTGCCTGAACTAGCGGAAGATGTTCAAAAACCTGAAGGGAACTTGAAACACCGAGAGCGCACTGCCGATCGGAGCCAAAACCTGACTGAGTGTATCGGAAATGCCTGCTAGAGTAGATTTACCGACAATAATCACATCGTTGTTTTGCAACGTAGGATTGTTGGCTGTATTGATGCCTTGAGCAAAATCAATGTCAATGGTTCGCTTAGAGACGGTGCCATCAACATTAAGCCGCACCAGTTGGACCGACCCTTTCCGAGCGCGATTGTTAAACCCACCCGCAGCCAAAATACCTTGATTGAGAGGCACATTGGGCGACAGTTCAACCGTTCCTGAGCGAGCGACTTCACCCACGATATTGACTCGAATTGAATTTGGTGAGAAGGTCGCAGCAGCAGTCGTAGCGGCTTCTGCCGGATTGAGCGCCACTGCGGTTGGAACCACGATCGTATCGCCCTCTTGCAAGATTGCATCTTGGCGCAAATCACCCCGAAGCAAATCCCAAAGATTGACTTTAAGCGATTGCTCAGTTCCAGTTCTGGTCAGGCGGCGAACTTCCACCTCGCGAATGTTTGCTAAAGGTTTAATACCCCCCGCAGACTGAAGCGCCCGTGTGACTGTAGCAAAGCTCCCTAGACGAGCTACCGCAGTTCCTGTATTCCCCTGATTGCCTGCGATCGTGTAGGCACCGGGTCGATTGACTTCTCCAACAACCGCTATATTGACTGGCTGACCTGTTGCGCCAGAAAACGTAGCTGCCGCCAGCAGTGGAGCCTCGGATAGATTGATAGCAGGGTTAGTGGGAATCATCACCGTATCACCGTCCCGCAACGCAGTGTCATAGGCAAGGTTCCCGGTTTGAAGTAACTGCCAGAGATCAACATTGATGATCTGATCAGCGCCCGATCGCTGCGGACGACGAACTTGAATCTGCCTCACATCAGCAATTTGAGTGGTTCCGCCAGCCGCTTCTAACAAGCGAGTTACGGTAGCTGCACGCGGATCATTGGGAGGAACCGTATAGGAACCAGGACGATTAACTTCACCTGCGACCCCAATCTGAACAGGACGGCGACTAAGCAAGGTCACGGTTACGATCGGTTGCTTGAGGTAACGACTATAAGCGGTGGAAATAGTTCCGCTAGACTGCTTTAAAGTGAGTCCTTCAACCGGGACACTGCCAACTAGGGCTAGGTTAAGTGATCCATCGACCAGCACATCAACTTCGCCGCTATATTGAGGAACTCGATAAACATCGACGCGGACGCGATCGCCTGCTCCAAGCGTGTAAGGTAACTCTGCTCGACTTACGCTTTGCGAACTGGGCAGCGCTGAACGGTTGGTTGTTGGCGCGACCTGAGCGAGACTAATGTTTGGGCAAGCAGTTGTAATCAGGGTCATCACTGCTAACCCAATGGCTGGCGGCGAGACTCTGTTCTGAAGACTTCTGAAGATTTTACTTGGCATAGCAATCTGAGAACCTCTAAGTTAAACCTCATCCGCCAAGACGAGCGGATTTCTAGGCTCATCTCCTTTCTGCAAGGATTTGGCGGACAATCCGAGAAACTACGAGGATTTCTGCTAAATTTTATAGAATCTTTATATGACTACGAGGGTGTTTGAAACGCTGCTTAGAAGGTAAAAGGCTCTCTCAGTAGAGGTTCTGAATAGATAGTCATAGGATCAAAAGAGCTTTTCTAGAAATGTGAGCGATGAACTAGCGATCGTTTCAGAGTAAGCAAACCTACTGGTTACAGTCTTTTCACCAATCTCAGCAAAATTATCGATACGGATTGTGGTTGAAATCACTGCTTTGCTGGATTGCCCTTTCAGTGAGTCCAAAATCTGTCAGAGCACATAACTTGCAGCGAAGTCTTCGTCTTTCCTTACCATTCTTTCTTGATTCCAATTTTAATGCCGACGTAAAGCCAAGTGCTTCCTTTAACTAGGGTCTGCCTCCGGCGACTGAAACTCTGTAGCTTAACTGCTTCAGACCGCCTAAATCTCTTTCGGTCTAGAAAAATAGCCCACTAGGGTACTGTT
>JBBRMC010000481.1:0-3676 GCA_038231055.1 Leptolyngbyales cyanobacterium | reverse complement strand
TTAAAAAAACGATAGCTGTTCTTCCGAATCTTGGGTGATCAGTTGCTCGATCGCGCCTCGTCGATACATCGACACCCCACTGCGACGAGACACACGCGGCTCGATATCAGCATTGGCAAGTCGGGCTTGAGCCATCGTGGTCGAACAATTGAGCAACTCAGCCGCCTTTCTCAACGGCAACCACTCTTGAGAAAACCGCGTCAACAATGCCCGATCGTCCTCATTTTGAATCTCTTTGAGTAAGTGTTCTGCTAAAAGCCAACAGGCGAGCGTGTCAGCAGCAGCACGATGCGATCGACCCACCCGAAAGCCAAAATATCTCACCAGATCAGGCAAACTTCGAGACGGCAAATCGGGCAACATCAACCGAGATAATGCCACTGTGCAGAGTTGCTCACTGGCAGGGCGAAAAAACGGAATGTGCAGTTGCTCATATTCAAATCGGATGAATGCGTAATCAAACTCAAGATTATGTCCCGTTAAAACGCCCGTGTTCAGCAACGGTAAATAGTCTTTCCAGACATCAGCCGGAGTCGGAGCCGTCTCGATCATGCTCTGAGAAATGCCCGTAAATCTGACGATTTTTTCAGGAATCGAAACGTCAGGATTGATTAAATGAGTTTGCTGGTGCTGAATGCCGTCTTGAAGACTGGCTTTTAAGGCTGAGATCTCAATGACTCGGCTCTCAGGCGGCTGATAACCTGTCGTTTCAACGTCTACGATCGTAAACGCTTGCCGGCTTAGCCGACGATAATGGGTCAAAAGATCAATAGACAGCACAGCATAGCGACTCAACCAACAGCACAATGATAACGATTTTGAGTGCTACCTGTTACATTCCTGGGTTTGAAGACGATCAAAAATCGCAATCTTAATAATTTAGTACACTTGCACAGTCAGAAACCCTGCACTACAATGGCGGCGGTTGTCTTGAGAGGAAAATTTTATGAACAAAGGTGAACTTGTGGACGCGATCGCGGCTAAAGCATCTGTGACCAAAAAAGAAGCAGATGCGATTTTGACTGCAACGATCGACTCGATTTTAGAAGCCGTTGCCAGTGGCGACAAAGTTACTCTAGTCGGGTTTGGCTCGTTTGAAGTCAGAGATCGTCAAGCGCGTGAAGGTCGTAACCCTAAAACGGGTGAGACGATGCAGATTCCGGCAACTCGCGTTCCTGCCTTTTCTGCGGGCAAATCCTTTAAAGATCGGGTTGCTCCTGAGAAATAGATTTTAGGAGGTCAGGTTTCAGATTAAGACTCAGTTCTAACCTCTGAAACCTGCGACCCAAACGAAGTAAGCTATCAAGGGAAAGCCCCGCCTAAACTTCGGCACGAGGTCTATTAATGAATATTGAAACTGTTACGACTCAACCTTTTTCAGACCAAAAACCAGGAACATCTGGATTGCGAAAGCGTGTAACCGTCTTTCAGCAACCCCACTATCTCGAAAACTTTATTCAGTCTACGTTTGACAGCCTTGACGATTATCAAGGGCAGACGCTCGTTCTCGGTGGAGACGGACGCTACTATAACCGTCAGGCGATTCAGATTATTCTCAAAATGGCGGCGGCAAATGGCGTTGGACGGGTGAAAGTCGGTCAGAGCGGCATTTTATCGACTCCAGCAACGTCGTGTGTGATTCGGCAGTCGGGGGCGATCGGGGGCATCATTCTCTCGGCAAGTCACAATCCTGGCGGACCCGATGGCGACTTTGGGGTGAAATACAACATTAGTAACGGCGGACCTGCACCCGAAAAAGTCACAGAAGCGATTTTTGCGCGTAGTAAAGCGATCGACCATTACAAAACCGTGAATGCGCCAGATGTCGATTTAGATACGTTAGGAGAGTCTCAGATTGGTGAGATGGTTGTCGAGGTGATTGACTCGGTGACTGATTACGCCAAGCTGATGGAGTCGCTGTTTGATTTCGATCAAATTCACCAACTGCTGAGCGGCTCGTTTCGGATGTGCATGGACTCAATGCACGCGGTGACGGGACCGTATGCTCACGCTCTGTTTGAGCAACGGTTAGGGGCACCTGTCGGAACCGTGCAAAATGGCACCCCGCTAGAAGATTTTGGCGGCGGACATCCCGACCCAAATTTGGTTTATGCTCACGACTTAGTTGCCGTTCTGTTTGGTGAGAATGCGCCCGATTTTGGGGCTGCCTCTGATGGCGATGGCGATCGCAACATGATTTTAGGACGCAAGTTCTTTGTCACGCCCAGCGATAGTCTGGCGGTGTTGGCGGCAAATGCGACGTTAGTTCCGGGATACCGAGAGGGATTGACGGGAATCGCTCGATCGATGCCCACCAGTCAAGCTGCCGATCGAGTCGCTGAGAAGCTGGGCATTCCCTGTTTTGAAACGCCGACTGGATGGAAGTTCTTCGGCAATCTGTTAGATGCTAATCAAGCAACCATCTGTGGTGAAGAAAGCTTTGGCACTAGCTCAAACCACATTCGCGAAAAAGATGGGTTGTGGGCGGTGTTATTTTGGCTCAACATCCTAGCGGTGAAGCAACAATCCGTTGAGGAGTTGATGCAAGACCACTGGCAAACCTATGGACGTAACTATTATTCTCGCTATGACTATGAAGGAGTTGAGAGCGCTCGGGCAAATACACTCATGACTAACCTTCATGCTCAGCTTCCGACTCTAAAAGGCAGAAAATTTGGGGCGCGAGAAGTTGAATACAGCGATGATTTTAGCTATACCGATCCGATCGACGGCAGCGTTAGCAATCATCAAGGCATTCGCATTGGCTTTACGGATGGGTCTCGCATTATGTTTCGTCTATCGGGGACAGGGACTCAAGGCGCAACCCTTCGCGTTTATCTTGAGCAATATGAAGCCGATCCGACTAAGCATCATCTCGATCCACAAGAGGCGTTAGCGGATTTGATCGCGATCGCGGAGCAAGTTGCTCAAATTCGCACCTTCACCGGAATGGAAAAGCCGACCGTTATCACATAGATTTAACCGTTAATCCTTACAATGGATGGTATGAACGTTCTACTTAGGAACGTGGATTTATTAAGGTGCAACGTCTCACCCTCACCCTAGCCCTCTCCCCAAGGAGCTACCGTGTACACACAGGTTGATCGATCCCGTCATTGCCAAAACCTTTCGCCCCCTAAATCCCCCATTCTGGTGGACTTTGAGATGAAACGAGGTTTTAGAGATCAAGCCATTTATCTTGTTCAAAGTCCCCCAATTTTGGGGGATTTAGGGGGCATAAGCCGACTCAAACGAAGCGACGAGGATTTGTGTGTATACGGTAGCTTCGCGAGGAGGATCTTCAGGTTCATTGCGCCCACCTACTTACCCCGTTTTGAAGGATTAGTTTGCCAATGCGAATCTTGATCGTTGAAGACGATGCGTTGATGATCCATGCATTGACCAGCATTCTCACAGACCAAAACTATGCCGTTGAAGTGGTTAGCGATGGTCAGGCTGCCTGGAATCTAATTGAAGCCTTTGACTATGATCTGGTGCTGCTGGATGTAGTCTTGCCCAAACTGGATGGCATTAGCCTCTGTCGGAAGATACGATCGCAGGGCTACTCAATGCCAATTTTGCTTTTAACTCGACGAGATAGCAGTCACGATAAAGCGATCGGGTTAGATGCGGGTGCTGATGACTATGTGGTCAAACCCTTTGAACAAGAAGAACT
>JBBRMC010000480.1:0-3678 GCA_038231055.1 Leptolyngbyales cyanobacterium | reverse complement strand
TTGGGCTGCCCCTTCTAGCGATCGTACGCTCGTAGTTCCAACGGCAATAATGCGTCCGCCTCTCGCTTTTGTTTGCTGAATTTTCTCGACGGTTTCAGGGGATACCTCAATCCATTCACCGTGCATTTGGTGTTGCGTAATCTCTTCTGACTCTACTGGACGGAACGTTCCTACACCGACGTGAAGCGTTACAAACGCTTGCTCGATGCCCTTTTGATGGAGTCGAGCCAACAACTCTGGCGTGAAGTGAAGTCCGGCAGTCGGAGCAGCGACCGCACCCGGACGATCGGCGTAAATCGTCTGATATTGCTCCGGTTGAGAATCGGTTCCTGTAATGTAGGGCGGTAGGGGAAGTTTCCCAAATTGATCCAACACTTCGAGGAGAGATCTGCCATCGGGGACTTCAAACTGGAGAATTCTGCCTCGCGTCGCCTCATCGCTGGCAACGACGATCGCGCTCAAGCTTAGAGAGTTATCTGACTTTAGGGGAGTGAACAGAATTTTGCCGCCGGGTTTTAGTCGTCTACCCGGTTTAACTAACGCTAACCATTGATTTCGCTGCTGTTCTTCTAATAGCAGTACCTCAACGGCGCTCCCCCCCAGCTTCTGTCCGTAGAGTCGCGCTGGCAGCACCCGTGTATTGTTAAGAATCAATAAGTCCCCAGATTTTAGAAAATCGGGTAACTCGCGAAAGATGTGGTGCCCGTGAGTCTGCTCATCTACGACTAGCAAGCGAGCGTCATCTCTGGGTGTTGCTGGAGTCTGAGCAATTTGCTCTTCTGGCAGTTGATAATCGTAGGCGGAAAGTAAAAGGTCGGCGTTCACGCGATCGAGTTTAGATGACAGCATAATCTCCTTATTAAATCACGGCGCGATTCTCTCTCTACCCGCTCTGTCTCAAGAATTGGGTGAATCCCCGTATATGAGGTCGGGTGCATTCACCCTACTCACTCCGAGCATTTACAGGGATTATTAATAAGTAGCACTTGCTAGTTCAACAAAGTTTATGGAATACCTCTACTACCTCGCGAATGCCAGTCTCACTCTGAGAATCGTCGAGTATCTTCACTCTATGAATCAACTGCCCGTTGGTTTTATGACTGTGATCCATCAAATTGATGGCTGGGTAGTCAAGGTGAAAATGAGTCACGCTCTCTCAGAGCTGCAAGATGGTGACCTACGCGCATTTCTAAATGAGTTAGGAATTCCCTACCAACCAGGAATTCGGGTTCAAATGGCACTCTGGGGATTAGAAACTGGACAGTCACCGATCGATGTGATGCAGCGCTATCAAGTCGCGGTTGTGTCTCACGGCACCCCAGAACGTAAAGAAATCGAAGAATTCCGTAAGCAATTCGTTCAAGGCTTGGGCTACTGTCCTGAGACGCTTGCCTAGACTGTTAAAGCGTAAACGCTTCATGGATATAGTGATGAAGCGTTAGCTGATAGTCTGCGATCGTGCGCGTCATGAATTGATTTGGACTGGCTACAGAAGACCCTTCAGACTTTTGTAGCAGCGAAGAGCCAAGAGTTAAATCTTGCGCTCTTTTTTTGATGGCAGGTTGACAGCGTACAAGTGCAACATCAAATCGGCAGGGTAGATCTGCCAGATCAGGGTGAGCTATCAAAAACAACTGAGCCGTTTGCCACAGTTTCTTCTGCTTGCTGGGCGTGATGGATAGCAATCCATTGCTATCCCAATTTCCCTTGCTGCGAGTTTTGACTTCCACAAATGCCAATTGCGATCGTGGCGATCGAGCGATTACGTCAATTTCTCCTAAGCGACAGTGCCATCGCTGGTGCAGAATTTGCCAATCTTGAGATTGAAGCCACTCAGCCACAAATTTTTCTCCTAAAATGCCGATGGTTGCTTTAGCATTTTTAGGCGAATTGGAGGATGCAGGTGGCTTCCCAGATTCAGGTACTATCAAAGTGGACAATTTGAGGAAGGGATCGCTCGCCGGAGCGGGCTTGATTCATTCTTAAAAGTGCCCAAATTAACTGCTGCTGTAAACTATTAGACCAACTTATAAAGATGAGCTATCGATCGTTCAACTTGCTATCTATCCCATCCGAGCAGCCCTACATGATCGCTGCATGGCTAAAAAAAATTGCTTTGCTTTTGGTGGTTTGGCTGTGGGTTTGGGGCACGATCGCCGCCCCCGTTCTGGCTGAGGACTATGACAAAGATTTCTTAGTTCGTGCTGACTTCTCAAATCGGGTGTTGGTAGATTCGAGCTTCACGAAAGCAAATTTACGAGAGATCAATCTCAGCAACAGCGATTTGCGAGGAGTGAGTTTGTTTGGTGCCAATCTAGAGAGTGCCAATCTGCAAGGAGCAAACCTCAGCAACACTACGTTGGATACGGCTCGGTTTGTGAATGCAGATTTGACCAATGCCATTTTAGAAGGGGCATTTGCTTTTAATGCCAAGTTTGACGGAGCCACGATCGAGGGTGCCGATTTTACAGGCGTTGACTTTCGAGCCGATGCTCAAAAGCTTCTTTGCAAGTCAGCCAGCGGAACAAACCCCGTCACAGGACGCAAGACGCGAGAGACCCTCTATTGCGATTAAAAAAAAGCTACTCATTCATGGTCTTGTAGGTAGCGACTGCTGAGGGTGAGATCCGGTTGAGATAACGGAAGATCCAGTATTTGAAGATCGTGTCTAAAATCACCGGGAAAGTGGCAATAAACAGAAAGATAAAATTGTGACTGGCAGGAAGTCCAAAATGCTTTGCAACGCCTTCTAGCAAAACCTCCCAACCGTGGGGCGAGTGAAATCCTACAAATATATCTGTAAATAAAATAATGATGAATGCCTTGGCGCTATCGCTTAACCCATAGACAATTTCATCCATAAAAGATTTGAGAACTGCAATCTCTCGCTTGGCTCTGATCAGCACGATCGTAAACGCGATCGTTGCCAAAATGTCAGCAACCCAATTCTTAATTGCGTCCGCACTTTGATAAGCAAATGTCTTAGCAATCTCTCCAGCTTTTGCTTTGACTCTGGCTTCAATTTCTTCACCGACGATCGGAGCGCGCCCGATCGTTTCACTAATTAAATTTTCAAACTTGAGCCGTTCTTCATATTGCTGTAGTTCTGTAAGAGCCTCTTCTGCCATTTCAGAATTGATAAAGATACTCCCTTGGTTCTCAGCTTTAAACCGTTCAGAAATCGCTGCCCCAAAAGTGAAATTGTTGGACAGCAAGATATTTCTAGAAACTTGCTGAATGAGTAGCGGGACTAGAATCAAAGTCAAGATAAATCTTAACGCTAAAACTGTCTTGACTTTGGAGCTACGGAAGGTTTGAACGACTTCTTGTTCAGATCTTGGGTCTAGGTCTCGTTTGAGACGATTTAACGTCCCTAAAATTGAGCGGGGCAACAAACCCGTTTTATCAGAGACCGTTTCAAAATCTGCAATACGATCGGGACTGGCTGAATAAGAAGACGCATCAATTTTGTCAGTATCAACCCTCACAGTCCCATTGCCATTATTATCAACTGGAACTAGTGCTGTTGAAGAAATTGTCAACAGATTCTCTGTGTGATACCTCGCTAGTACTTCATCAATAAACCTGAGCTTCTCTAACAGAATGGCGGGTCTATCTCTCTCCGTTGGCACCCATTGAGAAGACCCAAATTCTGAAGTCTCGATCGTTTTTAACGGG
>JBBRMC010000479.1:0-3690 GCA_038231055.1 Leptolyngbyales cyanobacterium | reverse complement strand
GAATACTCAAGGAAAAGTTAGCGAAGCCTCGGGGATGAATATCTTCTTAATTCGCAATGGAGAATTAATTACTCCAGGCTATGAGCAAGACATTCTTGAAGGGATCACCAGAGATAGCATTCTGACGATCGCTCGCGATTTGGGCATCAAGACTGTCGAAAGACCTGTGGATAAGTCAGAACTGTTCATCGCCGACGAAGTCTTTTTAAGTGGCACGGCTGCCAAAATTACTCCCGTCAAAAAAATCGAGACCTATCGGACTCCTGAAAGCCATCCAGTCACCGATCGCTTGAAAGCAAAACTCACCGCCATCACGGAGAACTTGGAGCCAGACTACCGAGATTGGGTGTTTTCGGTCGATCTTACATAAACAAAAAAGAGATGCTTGGAAAGGCATCTCTTTTTGTTTAAGAAGCAAAAGGAAGTAGGCTTTACTGAGAGGATAGTCCTACCTTAAGGATCTAAAGGAAAAAGTAGAATCACTTCACTTGAAATAGAAGGTGAGGGGAGATCTCTCTTTTGGCAGGTGCTAACCCCTAGCAATAGCAGCTAACATCTTCACCACATTCGTCAGCTAGATAGCACAGTGCTCGAAACCGCAGGGCAACTACCTCATTGTAAAGAGGGTTGAGCTTGCACATGGGAGGAATGTGAAACAAGGTCTTTCCTAAGATTTTGACATCCCGCTCAAACGGGCACTGAGACGGAATTAGCTTACAGAGACGATGAGCTAATTTAGGGCTACGAACTTGAGTTTGATCGACTACGGTGCGGAGTGGGCGCAGTAGATCAAACGGCTGAGCAGGATTAGATCGCTGGGTCGCCGAAGCAGAATGGGTAGAGTGTGCCTCTGGGGAAAATTTTACCCAACCTGCGAGAGCGATTCGGCGTTGGGTGTCTTGCAATTTCATGTCTGTACAGTTCCTCGACTCTTTTTAAGTGCGTAATAGGGAGAGGAGTAAAGTTCGTGTGTAATGACTATCGGTCTAGAAACAACAATCTCAGAAGGTGAGATCGTCTTAGTAAAATCTTCAAGGGCTAAGGGTTGACGAGTGTAAAGGAATCGTTACATATTTAACCTGACGCAACTATATTGCCTAAAGTTTCAGCAAGGTAAATGCGCAGAATTACTGAACTCTCAGAGGGTGACTTTTTAGCTGATCAGTCAATTAACTGAAGTTGATTGGTCAAGTAGCTGAAGGCTGACTGTGGTGTGAGTGTGTTGATGCTTTGTATCGTTAAGTAAACAGCTCTGCCATTATTCTAGACATTCTTGAAGCGATCGTTACGTTATGTCGGCTACAAATCGCTGATCAACCATGCGAATTTTGAATGAACGACTTATGTTTTTCGCATAGGTTAGGGTGAGTGGGTTCTCGAAGCCATCAAAAAAGACGCTCTGTTGAGCGTTTTTACAAGATTAACAGCTTTAGCAGCTTTTTAAGGGAGTTGCGCGGCAGTCTCAGACGTTGCATCACGCCAGACAATCTGACGCTGATTGGGGTCGCTGCGGTTGGTCTGCTCTTGCATAATCACCTTTGCCTGCCGGGGATCAAAGTAGCGATTAAATTCCGCTTTGACTTTCCCGACTCGCCCTTCGGTCGTCTTGACTTCAGATTTAACTTCTTGCAGCTTTGCGTTTTGAGCCATGCTGTAGGGCAAGAGTTGAACCAGTGCAGTGATCGCGACTCCTGATAAGGCAAGATTTACCCCAAGTTTGACCGATGTCTCGATGGCGATCGCTCGATGGGGGTAGCGTTTTTTCTTTTGACTGAATCGAGGGTTCGATCGAGGCGTTCTAACGGGTTGAAGGGGCGTAGGTAGCGATTGAAGTGCATTCATGAGTTCAACGGATGCGGGTGCAGACGAAAGACTTAAACAGTCTTAATGGATAACTAACTGCCTTTTGCGGCTCATTTTGGAGCGCTGTCTCTTGACTAATCAAACCAGACTGGCTTTGACGCTTGATTAATCTCCTTTTAAAGAGTTAACCCAAAATCGCAAATATCAGCACCAAAATCAAGACGTACATGTGAACTAAGCAGTGTTTCCAAATCATCCGTCTGGGTCAGCGATCCGACTGGCTGGTAGGAAAACTGCCCTGTCAGTTTACCCCGCTTCCTAAAAAATGATCACCCAGATTGGAAAGGGAATCATTTGTCACGGCGGGGATCAACCAAAGCAGCGTTCCTACCCTGATAAGTAAAGGGTTACTTATATAGCTCGGTCGATAGCCGGAAAGCGAGAATGCCAGGAATGAGGGCAACCACTAGGGCGACTAGAACTTGAGTATCTGACAAAGGCATCGGGTTTGAAACTCCTTAATCTCAGGGTTATCGTTTCTCAATGTCGATCAAACGATCCGCTTTCGGAAGACTTTGTTACAAGATTCAACACAAGAGAAGAGTGGGGAGGTTGATGTTTTGGCTATCTCCTGGCGCTTTGCCTGCCTCAGATCTCATAGTTAGGGTAGGCTGATTAGTAAGCAAAGCCTTTTCTTAAAATCAAGGTTGATGTCAAAACTTGTCCATAACGCTTAATTAAAAATTATTGATGCTAGACCAATTTTCAGACTTACCTGCCACGTTTAACGTTCAAACCCTTTTATTGCTGCTGGTTTTAGTGGCGTTAGAAGCGGTGCTGTCGGCAGATAATGCGATCGCGCTGGCGGCGATCGCCCAGGGTTTGCAAAAGCCTGAACTTGAACGGCGCGCGCTCAATATTGGGCTAGCGTTTGCCTATATTTTGCGGATGAGCCTAGTTTTGACGGCATCATGGGTCAGCAAATATTGGCAGTTTGAGTTAGCAGGGGCAGTCTACTTACTGTGGCTAGTCTTTCAATATTTCACGTCTGAATCAAATGATGAAGACGAACATCACGGACCACGATTTACCTCGTTGTGGCAAGCGATCCCCGTTTTGGCACTCACCGATTTGGCGTTCTCTCTGGATAGTGTGACGACGGCGATCGCGGTGTCTCAAGAAACTTGGCTGATTTTGGTTGGAGCCACGATCGGGATCATTGCATTGCGATTTATGGCAGGGTTGTTTATTCGCTGGTTAGATGAGTTTACTCATTTAGAAGATGCAGGTTACATTACAGTCGCCCTGGTCGGATTGCGTCTTTTGACGCGGGTGATTAACGATAGCTTGGTGCCGCCTGAATGGGTGATGGTGAGTGCCGTTGCTTTGATATTTGTTTGGGGGTTCTCTAAGCGCAATCCCGATGGTGAAGAGGCTGCTGAGACACTAGCTGAACCTGAGACAGAAAAGCTCGTTAAATCTGACGAGAAGAAAATAGAAGTTTGAGTGCGTCTCTATTAAAAAGAGGGGATATTCCACGGAATGTCCCCTCTTTTTTAAAACTACACGATGTGCGACTTTCCTGAAAAACCCGAAAAGACTGCCCTCACCTTAGCCCTCTCCCCTTAGGAGCCGGAACGGTCCGAAAGCCCTTCTCTTTGGAGAGAAGAGTTGGGAGGGCTTCGCCCCTGCGTGAGGCTACCGTGTACACACAAGTTGATCCGATCCGTCATTGCCAAAACCTTTCGCCTCCTAAATCCCCCATCCTGGTGGACTTTGAGATGAAACGAGGTGTTAGAGGTCAAGCTATTTATCTTGTTCAAAGTCCCCCAATTTTGGGGGATTTAGGGAGCATAAGCCGACTCAAACGAAGCGACGAGGACTTGT
>JBBRMC010000478.1:0-3704 GCA_038231055.1 Leptolyngbyales cyanobacterium | reverse complement strand
TGCCCAGGGGCGTAAGCGCAAGGTCAGAAACCCTTCCATGACAATTTGACCTGCTAAGGTCGCGGTTAAGGTTGAACTCTGTCCCGAAGCCAGCAGCGCAAAGGCAAAAATTGCACTCGCAGCCCCAACTCCCATCAGCGGCGAGAGCAGCTTATAAGCATCTTGAATTTCAGCGACCTCTTGATGCCCACTCGTATGAAACGTGGCGGCTGCCACAATCAAAATGGCAGAGTTGATCAGCAACGCAAACCATAGCGCCACCGTCGAATCAAGAGTGCTGAACTTAATGGCTTCTCGCGTTTTTTCAACCGTCGGCTCCCAACTGCGAGTTTGCACGATCGCCGAGTGCAAATATAAATTGTGCGGCATAACCGTTGCACCCAGAATGGCGATCGCTAAATACAGCATTTCTGAGTTCTGCACAATCTCTGCTTTAGGCAAATATCCCTGAAGAACGCCTACAAAATCAGGACGAGAGAAAATCACTTCTGCCAAAAAGCACAGCGCGATCGTACCCACTAAGGTGATCACCAGCGCCTCAATATAGCGAAACCCCTTCTTTTGCAGCATCAATAGGGCGATGACATCTAACCCCATGAGACACACGCCCCAGATCAGCGGCAGACCAAACAAAAGTTGGAGGGCGATCGCGCTACCTAGCAGTTCTGCCAGATCACAGGCTGCGATCGCCAATTCACAGATCACCCATAGAGCAAACGAAACTCTCGGACTAAACGCCTCGCGACACATCTGTGCCAGATCACGCCCCGTTACAATCCCCAATCTCACACACAGCGTTTGCAGCAAAATCGCCATCAGGTTAGAGACTAAAATTACGCTCAATAGTGCGTACCCAAATTTTGAGCCTCCTGCAATATCAGTTGCCCAGTTACCTGGATCAACATATCCGACTGACACTAAATAACCCGGACCTGCATACGCCAGAAACTTACGCCAAAAGCTTTTGACATTGGGGATAGGAATGGTGCGATTAACTTCAGGAAGGCTAGGCACTCTCGCAACATTCGCTTGAGGCGACATTCGCTTAAGCTCCTTAAAAGAGAAGATTATGAAAAGAATATGAAACCAGGATACTGTAAAAGATGAGCGTAGTGGAATAGGTAATTTTAATGGCTGAAACAATAGGTGCACTTTGCACCGCGAACTTGGAATTAAGGCTAACACTGACGATCGGGTCTCACGTCCTTCCTCAGTCGCAAGCAGCACTCTCTAATCTGGAATAGACGATCGAGACTTGCCAGCCTATCTAAGCGTGAGTTTTGTGCTTTGGAAACGTGTGGACGAGATACCAAAAGACCGCTACATTCACGGCAAACACAGTTGCTTTGAGCAGTGAAAAGCCTTTCGCTAACTCATAAATTTCGGGTGGAATGCTGATTCCGACTAGTACTAGCACCAAGATGTGTGCCCAACGTTTTTGATGCCATAGTCCGATCGCCTCGATCGCGGTCACGATCGAGTAAACCATCGCCCCAATCCCACTAAATTGCAGCGTTCTGGAATCGAAATTAAGAATCTTATCTAAGACCCATTCAATAATTCCAACTTTGCCTTCAAGCTCGTAATAATTAGCGAAATCTTGAAGATCTTCGTAGTTTTTCAAAGCTAATAAAAGCGCGATCGCGGTCGCCATCAACAGCGAGGCAACAAACGATTTATAAAACACAATGGCAATCAAGCCAAATGGACGCTTCTTCAAGTGACCTCCTAAAATTTGGGCTACGCTTCCTTCCTATTCTGCACCTAGTGACAGACACCTCTCACGGTATGATATAGCCCGCAGAGGAGGAATCGAGGATGAATGAGAGTCCTGATTTCACCCTCAATTCCTCATTTCTTTATAAAATCCTCATGGCACAGCAATATCGCATCACGCTTCTTCCTGGCGACGGCATCGGTCCCGAAATTATGGCGATCGCCGTTCAAGTTCTCAAGATCATCGGTGAGACCTTTGATCTGACGTTTGCGTTTCAAGAAGCGCTAATTGGCGGAGCCGCGATCGATGCCACGGGCGAACCACTTCCCGCGGAGACGCTAGAGCGGTGCAAAGACTCTGACGCGGTGCTGCTAGCGGCAATCGGAGGCTATAAATGGGACACATTGCCCCGTCATCTGCGTCCCGAAACTGGACTGTTAGGGCTGCGATCGGGATTGGGCTTATTTGCAAATCTGCGTCCGGCGACCATTTTGCCGCAGTTGATTGATGCGTCTTCTCTCAAACGCGAAGTCGTCGAAGGAGTCGATATTATGGTCGTGCGCGAACTGACAGGCGGTATTTATTTTGGGCGACCCAGAGGAATTTTCACGACTGAAACGGGCGAAAAGCGCGGTGTCAACACGATGGCATATACCGAATCGGAAATTAATCGCATTGGGCGAGTCGCCTTTGAGACGGCGCAAAAGCGCAGCAAACGGCTCTGCTCGGTTGATAAATCTAATGTCTTAGAAGTGTCGCAACTATGGCGCGATGGCATCACGGCGCTGTCAGCCGATTATCCCGATGTTGAGTTATCTCATCTGTATGTCGATGCGGCTGCTATGGAATTAGTGAGACAGCCGAGGCAGTTTGACACGATCGTCACCAGCAATCTATTTGGAGACATTCTCTCCGATACCGCCGCTATGCTCACCGGAAGCATTGGTATGTTGCCGTCTGCTAGTCTAGGAGCTTCTAGCCCCGGTGTGTACGAACCTGTTCACGGGTCTGCACCCGACATTGCAGGGCAAGACAAAGCTAATCCACTCGCCCACATTCTCAGTGCCGCAATGATGCTGCGTTATGCACTCAACCAACCTGCGGCAGCCGATGCCATTGAGCAAGCCGTTCTGACAGTCTTAGATCAGAATTATCGAACGGGGGATATCATGTCTGAGGGCAAAACCTTGATTGGTTGTCAGGCAATGGGCAATGCATTGATTGACGCTCTCAAGAAATAACAGGTATTTTTTCGTGCCAATTGCAGTTTTTGCAATAGGATACAGTCGGAACGTCAATTGAGGGGAGTGCTGGTGATTAACACGATCGAGCAAGCAGGTGTGGGCGTGGAATATGAAAGCGTGGCAGCGTATGTAGATCCGACAGTCGTTCGATCGGCGCGGCTGATTTATCAAATCTATTACGAAGTGCATCCCGAATTGACAGAGCCGCCTTTAGGGGTAGCCATTAATCGGCTGACCCATCGAGGCAAGCTAATCTTTACAGGCAAGGCGATTTTGTTGCCTCAAGAATGTTTTGTGCCGTTTGAATGGATCGAGTCAGACGCTTATTAAAGACTACTGGGTTTGACTGACCTGTCGTGAGGTGGGGAAGATTAGTGAAGAAAGTCGATTCTATGTAACTTTGAATTCTGACCCCCCACTCCTCATGGATTTCTTACTGGCTCTTCCTACCGCTCTGATCGTATTTTGGCTCGGAGCCTCGATCGGCAGCTTTCTCAATGTCGTGGTCTATCGTCTGCCCGCCGGATTGTCGCTTCTCTATCCACCGTCTCGCTGCCCTCATTGCTTAACTCCTCTGCGAAAACGGGAGAATGTGCCCGTTCTAGGATGGCTGTGGCTTAAAGGTCGATGTGGTCATTGCAAAAGTCCGATTTCTCCCCGCTATCCGATCGTCGAAGCCGCAACGGGCATTCTGTTTTTGCTGACGTTTTGGATGTTTGGCTTCTCGATCTCCTCGATCGGGT
>JBBRMC010000477.1:0-3706 GCA_038231055.1 Leptolyngbyales cyanobacterium | reverse complement strand
TATCGCTTTAATCGCAGTTTGATCATGCTAGAAAACTGAACTCCTGTTGAATTGCAAAATCGTTAGATTGCGGACTACTCATCCTATCACAGCTAGGGAAGTCATAGGTTGTTCGCCCCAACCTTTCTTAGAGCGTTCCAAATCCCTTCTTTTTCTTGTCTTTTTTCTTCTTTTTGTTGGGGTTGCCGCCACCGCCGCGCCATCCGGGGGGAGGAGGTGTGTTGCCGCCCATTCCAGGCATTCCGCCGCCCATCCCAGGCATTCCCATTCCAGGCATTCCGCCCATTCCAGCGAAGTTGCCTTGACCCATCTGCTGCATCATAGTCCGCATTCGTTGGAAGTTCGTCACTAGTTCGCTGACTTCTCTCTCGCCATAGCCAGACCCCTTAGCAACTCGACGGCGACGGCTCGGAGAACTCGCTAAAATATCAGGATCTTTGCGTTCTTGCACCGTCATGGAACCGATCATCGCTTCTGCCTTTTTGAGTTGCGCTTCTCCTTGTTGGAGTTGTTCGCCACTCAATTTGCCCATGCCGGGAATCAGCTTCATAATGCCGCCCAGAGAACCCATGTTTTTGAGCAAACGGGTCTGCTTGAGAAAGTCAGTAAAGTCGAATTTTGCAGAGAGAATCTTCTCCTGCATCTTCTCGGCTTCTACCATATCGACTTCTTCGCGAGCTTTTTCGACCAGCGTTAATACATCGCCCATGCCGAGGATGCGAGATGCCATGCGATCGGGGTAGAACGGCTGCAAGGCATCAACTTTTTCACCCACACCGACGAATTTGATCGGCTGCCCTGAAATGCGCCGTACTGACAGCGCCGCGCCCCCACGAGTATCGCCATCTAATTTAGTGAGAATAGCTCCCGTGATGCCAATCTGCTCATGGAAGGTGCGAGTCAGGTTGGCGGCTTCTTGCCCCGTCATCGCATCGACGACGAGCAGGGTTTCGTGGGGCTGAATCGTTTGCTTGATGCGGGCAAGTTCGCCCATCATGTCTTGGTCAATTTGCAGACGACCCGCCGTGTCGATAATCACGACATCCACGCCATCGGCTTTTGCTTTCTCGACCCCTTGACGCGCAATCTCAACCGGATCGGCACTTGTCCCCAGTTCAAAAACCGGGATGTTGATTTGTTTGCCCAAAGCGACAAGTTGGTCGATCGCCGCCGGACGATAAACGTCGGTTGCCACCAGCAGGGTGGTGCGTTCTTCTTTGCGGAGGTGAAGGGCGAGTTTGGCACTGGCAGTCGTTTTACCGGTGCCTTGCAGACCTGCCATGAGAACGATCGTCGGCTTTGACGGAGCTTCAGCTAGAGGGACGTTTGCCTCGCCCATCACCTGCACTAGCTCGTTGTAGACAATTTCAATAAATTGTTGGTCAGGGCGCACCCCTTGCACGACTTCTGCGCCGAGTGCCTTTTGCTCAACCTCAGCCACAAAGTCTTTGACGATTTGCAGGTTGACATCGGCTTCAAGCAAAGCACGACGAACTTCCCGAAGCGCGTCTTTAACGTTGGATTCAGAGATTTTGTCCTGACCGCGTAATTTAGTCCAGGCTTGTTCTAAGCGTTCAGCAAGAGCGTCAAACATAGGTCAAATAGGTGCCACACGATCGGCGTTTTATCAAAATATAGTTGAGCAAAGCGGAGAATGCTCACTTATTCAGATTAGCGTGTTTCGGAAAAACTCATCTTCTCTCATGTCTGAAAAGTCTTGGATGTCTTCTTCGCTGCGGTGCTGTTCGGCTCTGAACGATTCCTTCCCAAAGATTCCCTTAATTCACCGCCCTCAGCACAACTAGCTGATCCCTTCAGGTTAGAGACGCTGATTTTCGTGCGTATCGCTATTTTCGAGATACTCAACCAGAACCCAGCATTCGTAAGTAGACAGAATTAACTGTAAAATGCTGCAAAATGCCCTCACCCTAAATCCCTCTCCCTGAGAAGAGGGACTTTGAATCTGGCTCCCTTCTCCTTGGGGAGAAGGGTTGGGGATGAGGGTCTTCTATTCAATTTCAACCCAGCATTCTATTGAGTCGTTCAAACGCTTTCATTTCTTGCCACGCTTGCAGAAAATTGCCTTGCATCAGCGCAGCAACTCCATTAAGGGCGTGCAGTTCTGGCAGGTTGGGGTTGAGGGTGAGAGCAGATTTCAGAGCAGTTTGAGCTGCTTTAGGGCGAAAATCATAGAGATTGACAAAGGCTAGATACGCGTAGGCATTGGGATTTTTTGAGTCGAGTTGAGTGACTCTTTGGAAAGCCGCGATCGCTTGATTTACTTTGCGGCTCAACACATCTGCTAATGCTAAATTGTAGGCAAACTCAAGGTTGTTAGGCTCTTGCTGAAGTCGGTAGACTAACGCTTGATGCGCCTGAATCACATAATTTTGAGTTGCATCATATTGATTGATGCGGCTGATTTGCTCAAAGATGCTACTCAAAGAATTGACTCCTTTGGGCATCAAAGCAGAGAGCGATCGTAGTCTTGTCACCGGATCAATCGGGGTTTCTGAAATCGTGATCGCTTGGGCATCAATTTTCAACTGCACCTCTGGCACTGGAATTTTGTAAGTCTCGCCTGTTTGCGGGTTGAGGTAGGTTGCTTTGACGGTATAGGTTCCCGTGGCATTAACGGGAGGTAACATGGCAAGCCGTTCAATCACTTGAAACTGACTCGTGTCTTCTCCAGCATTGGGTTGCAGCGTTCCCAACGCGATCGCGTGGTCATGCAGCCAGCGATTTCCTGTGCTGTTGTCGGCTCGACTCCAAGTGAGAAGCACTAAGCCCGATCGTAACTGCTGCCATGAGCCAGACCATCGATAAGTGACGGGTAATGGTTTCCCCGGTGCTGCTTGATTGGGAACTCGTACCTGCTCTAAGCGAACGGGCTGACCTGCTGATCCTAGGGGTTGAACTTGCAGCGTGGGAACCTGACGATGATAGAGGTTAAGGGTGCTTTGGTCGGGGAGCGACCAGGTTTTTTTTAGCTGAAGATCGGGAGTTTGAACAATTGTTTGCATTAACGCCGTTTGAGCCGCCGCTTGGCGAATTGAACCTTGATCGCCGCTTTTTGTCACAAACCAGGAAAGCGATCGAGCGTCCTGTTCGACTTGCTCTAAAGTAGTGCCGACTTGCCGCCCATAAACCTGAAAGTTTCGCAGCGCTCCAAAGTAGTTGAGATTGTGCTGATTTAAGCTAGAGAGCGACGGCAGCACTCCCAGCGTTGTGCGGAGATAAGGTTCAGTGCGAATTATTTCGTCAATTACGTCTGCGTGATGCCAGTTTCCGGTCAATGTTGCGTGATGAGCATTGTTTGCTGACAGGGCTTTAGGAATCCACTCGATCGGCATCAGGCTGACGATCATCAACAGCGTTGATAGACCAACGGCACCCCAGCGAAAGCCGCGCAGCCGATCGGGAAACAGCACCAATCCCTGAGCTAACAGCACCGCAAAGACCGGTAATAATGGCGCGATGTAACGATCGTCTTTGTTGACATTCAGCGAACTCAATAGATAGCCGCCGACCAAAAAAATCGTGAGCCACCTCAGCGATCGCCACCAATTTTGATAGATGGCTTGTCGATAGCCTTTTTTTCGCAAGCCGCCGTAGTCTATTTTCTGCTGTAGCCGACCGCCTGAGACAAACCATTCTTCTCGAATCACCGATCGTTTCCAATACAACACTAGCCCGACTAATCCTA
>JBBRMC010000476.1:0-3710 GCA_038231055.1 Leptolyngbyales cyanobacterium | reverse complement strand
ATTGGGAATAGATTGATAAATAGGTTGCCCGAATGCTGTTTTCTCAGGAATGGCGGCTGTCCAAAAGTCTCCAAAAACGGGAGCTTTAACCTGACGATTTAGATCGACGACATAGCGACTGTGGGTGGCTTGCAGAACGGTGATGCCCAGATTGGGAAGCGATGCGTAAAGTTTATCGAGATGCCAGTCAGTGTGGGGGAGCGATTGCAGATGGTCGGGTGTGAATTGTGCGGCGATCGACTCAGGCACAAATACGCCACTGTGAGGCAGATTTGCCACGATCGGGACTTCTACCCCTTGTGGCTCATGAACATTAAAAATATCCATCAAGAGTTGAGCGATCGCTGCTCCTGAATCCAACTCCGAAAGACTATTAGCGCTTGAGCCAACCCGATTTTGTCGCTTTGATCTAGAAACTCTAACACTCGTTTGGCTGGCAAAAACGGAAACATTGAACTTGTGGAGCGCTCAACATAATGACCGTTTTGCAACTGATAGATTAGCAAGTCTCCTTTAAGGACGTTATCGCCAACCGTCGTCCAATATTGCCAAACTTCCGGCAGTCCCAAGGCGGCATAAATTCCAAAGGTGTTTAACGAGCTTTTGGTGATTGTGACTTCAACCGCAAGATCAGGAGGTGGAGTTTGATTGAGATCGAGTTCTGCCCGCTTCGAGAGCCGTACTTTTTCAGTCAGATAATAAGAGGCATTGGGTTGAGCCACACATGCTAAATCTGGACGCTTAAGCAGGACTGATCCGATCGAGTGAATCTGCATCTCCATCTCATCTGCAATGACGAGAATGAGTGACTCAATCAGGCGACTACAGCGCTCATGTTCTTCGAGCGGAGTCATCATTTCGAGCTTGCTTCGATCGTAGGTGAGCCGAGCTGTGCGCTCAGATCCCAACTCGTCTAACAGCGTCTCAAACTGCTGCCAACTGACTCCTGGTAACACGATTCTCTTCTCAGTTGGAGCGGGTTTTTTCGCCATAGCATCGATTCCTTCTGCGGCACTTTAAGATTTTACTGTGGTTGGCTAGCCTTCAGAGTGTGAAGTTTTTCTAGCAACTTGAATACAGAGGACGATCGCACCGATAGGGTGATTGCAGAGGTTGACCGATCTATCATGAATCAAAACTTTTTTAAGCGACCTTCTATTCTTCTAAAGCGAACTTGGCGATATGGGGTTGTGCCTATTTTAGTCACGGCTACTCTTCTCGGAATCGGCTATATCACTCCTAGAAGGTGGGGAACGCCCTCGCACAGTTGCCAAAATCAGCCGCTTAAAGTCTACGTTGAAGGAGACTTAATGCACACCAATTTAATTCTTCCAGTGCAAAATCAAGTCTTTAATTGGAATCAGTTTTTGCCCCTTGACTCGATCGGGCGAGATGCTCAACAGAGCTATCGATATCTTAAATTTGGCTGGGGCGATCGCGACTTCTACATGAACACGCCAAGCTGGTCACAGGTCAAAATTTCCAGTGCTCTCAGAAGCTTATTTATGCCCGGAAATCCGGCTGCCCTTTATGTAGAAGGCTATTCGGAATTGCCCAAAGAGCAAAACGTCGAACTGAGATGCATCGGAGTGAACCCAACTGATTATTTACAACTAATAAATTTTATCAAAGCTTCGTTTCAACTCGGTGCTCAAGGACACCCGATTCGCATTCAAGACTCCTCGAGCGCCACCAGTGGATTTTATGAAGCGACGGGGCACTACTCTATTTTACGAACCTGTAATACCTGGGCAGCAGACGGGTTAGACGCAGCCACTATACAAACCCCTGTTTGGTCAGGACTTGCCCCTGCGGTGATGAGGCAACTGCCCAATGACTGAAATTCTCAGGCTACATATGCACAATGGCTGTCCTGAATCGGTTATGTTGAAAAACGGCAAGCTATCTTTCAGCGACCCTCAGGAGTGTGAACCTTCTGACCATAGAACCCACATATAGAAAATGCGTTTCTCAAAAATTTTGATTGCCAATCGTGGGGAAATTGCCCTACGAATTCTTCGTACCTGTGAAGAAATGGGGATCGGCACCGTTGCGGTTCATTCCACGATCGACCGTCACTCGCTGCATGTGCAACTAGCAGATGAAGCCGTTTGCATTGGTGAACCTCCCAGCAGTAAAAGCTATCTCAACATTCCCAACATTATTGCGGCGGCGCTGACTCGTAACGCCACAGCGATTCATCCGGGGTATGGGTTCTTGGCAGAAAATGCCCGATTTGCAGAAATCTGCGCGGATCATCAAATTGTTTTTATCGGTCCTTCGCCCGACTCAATTCGATCGATGGGCGATAAATCGACTGCCAAAAAAACCATGCAGCAAGTTGGAGTGCCGACAGTTCCGGGTAGTGAAGGGTTGGTGCAGGATGAAGATGAGGCGAGAACGATCGCTCGATCGATGGGCTATCCAGTCATTATTAAAGCAACAGCAGGCGGCGGCGGACGAGGAATGCGGCTCGTCACAGCAGATGAAGACCTTGGCAAACTTTTTATGGCAGCGCAGGGCGAGGCAGAAGCCGCCTTTGGAAACGGAGGGGTCTATGTCGAGAAGTATGTGCAAAATCCTCGACACATTGAATTTCAGATCTTGGCAGACAGCCACGGCAACGTTGTCCACTTGGGCGAGCGAGAGTGTTCGATTCAGCGTCGTCACCAAAAACTGTTAGAAGAAGCTCCCAGCTCGGCGCTGACTCCAGAGTTGCGGGAAAAGATGGGTAATGCTGCCGTTCTCGCGGCTAAATCCATCAACTATGTGGGTGCAGGCACCGTCGAATTTTTGCTCGACCAATCCGGCGATTTCTACTTTATGGAGATGAACACGCGGATTCAAGTCGAGCATCCGGTGACAGAGATGATTACAGGACTTGATCTAATTGCCGAGCAAATCCGCATTGCTCAAGGTGAAACATTGGGGTTTACGCAAGATCAGGTCGTCTTGCGGGGACATGCGATCGAGTGTCGAGTCAATGCTGAAGATCCCGATTTCAACTTTCGTCCCAGTCCCGGACGCATTAGCGGCTATTTGCCCCCCAGCGGACCGGGCGTGCGAATGGATTCTCACGTCTACACCGATTATCAGATTCCGCCCTACTATGACTCGCTGATCGGCAAACTGATTGTGTGGGCAAGCGATCGACCGTCGGCGATTCGCCGCATGAGGCGGGCACTGCGAGAATGCGCCGTTACGGGACTGCCGACTACGATCGCATTTCACCAAAAGATTCTAGAAACGCCAGAGTTTATTAGAGGCGAAATCTACACAAACTTTGTTGAAAAAGTGATGCAGCCCAAAGACGAGGGATAGAATTCCTCGTGGTTAGTTGAGCATGGTCAAAAGTCCCTGTTGCCCAAGCAAGATCTCTCTTGCCAAGCTAAACAAGCCCACCCAGATGATGGGGGTGATATCCACGCCACCCATGGGCGGAATCAACTTTCTCGTAACTGCCAAAAAGGGTTCGGTCGGAATCGCCACCAAGCTAAAGGGAAATTTCTTTAACTCTACCTGCGGATACCAGGTGAGGACGATGCGAATGATAAACAGAAAAATCATCAGTCCGAGCAAGATGCTCAAAGCTAAGGAGACAACGGTCGAAGAAATCATGAGAGGTTTTGTAAAAAAATGAAGCGTTGTCAATTAAGTCTTCATTTAATTCTAACTTTAGTCAGGGCGCGTTCTGAGCGAGTGCGAGAAGT
>JBBRMC010000475.1:0-3711 GCA_038231055.1 Leptolyngbyales cyanobacterium | reverse complement strand
TCGCGATCGTAGGCGGAACTCACGGCAACGAATTCACCGGGGCGTATCTGATCAAAAAGTTTGAGCAATATCCAGAACTGGTGCAGCGATCGAGCTTTGAGACGCTGACGCTACTCGCAAATCCAAAAGCCTTTGCTGCCGCGCGTCGCTATATCGATCAAGATTTGAATCGGGCATTTCTGACGCAAGATCTGCAAAACTCCACACTCTCCGACTACGAGGCGTTACAAGCAAAAACTATCGCTCAACAACTCGGATGCAAAGGCAATGCCCAAGTCGATGTGATTATCGATTTACACTCCACTACCGCCAATATGGGACTGTCTCTTTTGTTGGCAAATCGCAGCCCTGCAAGTTTGCAGCTAGCCAGCTATGTCAGTTCGATCAATCCGCTTGTGAAGGTTTGTTCGCCCCATCCGGAGGCAGAAAGTGCGGGTCTACGATCGCTCTGTGATCTAGGATTCGTGATTGAAGTCGGCGCGATCGCTCAGGGTGTGCTGAATGCTAGCTGGTTTCAGAAAACAGAAGAACTCATTCACACGATTCTGGACTATCTGCAAACCTGCAATCAAGGCACTGGTTCGATCGGGGAAAGTCCTCTCACCATTTATGAAACGATCGCCACGATCGACTATCCACGCCGAGCAGCCGGAGAAATTCAAGCCATGATTCACCCCGATTTGCAGGGGCGAGACTACGAGCCGCTCAACCCTGGCGATCCCATGTTTTTAGGATTAGATGGGCAAACGATCGTCTATGAGGGCAGATCAACCGTCTATCCCATCTTCATCAACGAAGCCGCTTATTACGAGAAAGGCATTGCGCTAACCTTGACTCAAAAGCAGACCATTAATGTCCCTAAAATCTAATTTGGCTAGAGTGAATCATTCCCATCTGTCCACACGCGTCGGTGTAATACCAGTTTCCTTTAGAGCCATAGGTGTTAATCGGAGTCTGATTATTCAATGAGCAGAGAATCCGACCGTTGGGCGAGTCTCTAACATTTGAAGGAGGATCGATGACAAACGCTTGAGTCGCTCTCGTCTGATTTTGTCCTCGATTTTGACAGACCGCGTTTAGCATTGTCTGAGTTGCTTGAGACTGCGGACGATTAACGGTCTTTTCAGGAAACGTCGTCCAGGTTCCTGCCTGACAGTTGGCTTGACTATAAATCTTTTCGCTGCCTAAGAAATAGACAAAATCAACACTGCGATCGCTGACTCGCTGAGTCGAACACAGGTCTACATTGATCGTTTTGCCATTAGACGCTTGACCTGCGTAGTAATTACAATTCTGTGCAACTGCAATTCTAGGAACGCTGACGCTCGCTGTAATTGCCAAGGCGGTTAATAATTTCGCAGGTGTATTCATGTCTAATAACTCAATTCGATGATGACTTCTACAGTAATCACCGTAGAATTCCCGAAATCATCGCTTCAATTGAGACGGTAGAACGATTATCTGACAGCCTTAAAGAAAACCAGTCCCCCCGTTAAAGAAGGGGACTGGTTCCGAGTTTATTTTCTACCGGAGCTAACCAAAGATTATTTTACAATGCCCAGTAGCTCACTCGTTGCAGAGGTTGAAAGATTTGGAGCAACCGAGAAGTGAGGAAGATTGTCTAGAGATTTGTTCGCCACTAATGGAATCGAATTCCGAACGTGAGCAGCAATTTGAACCGTTTTCACATCGTAGGTCTGAGTAATCAGCTTTGGATACAACCCGATCGCGATGATGGGCACCAGCAAACAAGCTGCAATGAACGATTCGCGAGGCTTGGCATCTAGAAAGAATTCTCCAGCAACCGCCTTGCCTTCTTGACCGTAAAATACTTCACGCAGCATCGACAGCAGATAAATCGGAGTCACAATCAAACCCACGGCTGACAACAACACAACCACAGCTTTGAAGGTCGGATTGTAAGCGTCACTCGTCGTGAATCCGAGAAACACTGCCAACTCTCCGACAAAGCCGCTCATTCCAGGCAACGCTAGAGATGCCATTGAGCCAATAGTGAAGAGTGCAAACACAGTTGGCATTTTCTTCGCCAAACCGCCCATCTCGTCAAGATCGAGGGTGTGAGTCCGATCGTAGGTAACTCCTGCCAAGAAGAACAGCGCTGCCGCAATCAGTCCGTGAGACACCATTTGAAGCACCGCACCACTCGTTCCGATTTCGGTAAACGAGGCAAGACCCAAAATTACAAACCCCATGTGCGAGATCGACGAGTAAGCCATGCGTCGCTTGAGGTTGCGTTGTGCAAACGAAGCCAGCGCTCCGTATAAAATATTGACGATCCCCAAGATTGCCAGCACCGGAGCGAAAAAGACGTGAGCGTTGGGCAGCATTTCCATGTTCATACGGATCAGCGCATAGCCACCCATCTTCAGCAGAACTCCTGCCAAAATCATCGAGACCGGAGCAGATGCCTCACCGTGAGCATCGGGTAGCCAGGTGTGAAAAGGGAAGATTGGCAGCTTAACCCCGAACGCAATCAAGAAACCAGCGTATGCCAGCAATTCAAACGTTAGTGAGTATTCTTTCAACCCTAACTCGGTCATGTTGAACGTGACCTGATCCCCAGAGAACGCCATTGCTAGAGCAGCAATCAAAATAAAAATAGAACCGATCGCAGTATAGAGAATAAATTTAGTCGCAGCATACAGGCGTTTAGGTCCGCCCCAAATGGCAATCAGAATGTATACAGGAACCAGCTCAATTTCCCACATTAGGAAGAATTGAATCATGTCCTGGGCGCAGAAAACGCCAAGCTGAGCGCTGTACATCGCCAGCATTAAAAAATAGAACAAGCGTGGTTTTTCGGTAACCTTCCAACCCGCCAGGATCGAGAGCGTCGTTACCAACCCAGTGAGGAGAATGAGGGGCATCGAGATGCCGTCGATCGCCAGTGACCAATTGACCGCGATCTGGGGTACCCAGGCGTAGCTTTCGGCTAGCTGGAACTCAGGATTCTGAAAATCGTAATGTTTCCACAGGGCGTAAACCATTAGCCCAAGGTCAGCTAGACCGACGCTAAGAGCATACCAACGAACGGTTTTACCTTGCTTGTCAGGAATGATCGGAATGAAGAGGGAGGCTGCCAGGGGCAACAAGATAATAGCCGTTAACCAAGGAAACTGAGTACTCACCATAAGAACAATGTAGTGATGAAGGGGAGGGTTCTATTCGATGTAAAGCACCTGCACCAAATCTACGAAGAAGCCCGTTTATCACAAGGAGGAGGTTGAAGGGTGCCAAACTCGCTTGCGGGGTGATATCAGGGAGGCAGGAGAATCGAGTGGATCAATGAGAATTTGTACCTACGGGCTTATCTTACCCCATCTTGTTAAGTTAAGTAAACATTAGCAACAGAATATCTTAACTTTTGAGGGAGATCAGGGTTGTAGATATGTGGAAAGGCTCTGCTCATAGGTTTCAGATGTAAGAATCATCACTTTTTTTGATTTTGAGCGATAACCACACCGTTCTCTTAACACTCTGTAACATTCTAATTGTAAAGAAATCTAACCGGCGAAATCTTAACAATTGGCTGAAACTCAGCTCCAGCAGGCTTTCCAAGACTATCTATTAAACTACAAAAAAAGAAGCACGAACTTTGCACTTCCTTTGCTGTTACGCAGAACTTGAAGAGGAACTTGTTTTCTCAAGTGGGGGGTTTATTGAAATATTCGGTCGTCATCAAACCAGAGC
>JBBRMC010000474.1:0-3713 GCA_038231055.1 Leptolyngbyales cyanobacterium | reverse complement strand
GCGCTCAGGAACAAGATTCTGCCGCCATTTCTACCTATACCGAAGCCTTCAATACGCTGCAATCGCTGCGACGAGATTTAGTGTCTGTCAACACGGATGTACAGTTTTCGTTCCGTGAAAGCGTGGAACCTGTCTATCGGCAATTGGTCGATCTTCTACTCAAAGCAGATACTCAGATGAGTTTACGTCAGGCGCGAGAAGTTCTCAAAGCATTACAGTCAGCAGAACTACAAAACTTCTTGCAGTCTGCTTGTCAGGAGAGCACCCTACAAGTCGATCGCATTGTCGATGAAAATGACCCAACGGCTGCGGTAATCTACCCGATTATTTTAGACGATCGGTTAGAAGTCATTCTCAAACTGCCCAAGCAACCCGAACTCTATCATGCTCCGCCTGTTCGTTTATCGAGTCAAGAGATCGCTGCTGAAATTAAAGCGTTTCAGAAAAGCCTTCAAGAGCCTTACCGCTTTAAAGAGTCGAGGGAAGAAGGTCAACAATTCTATAGTTGGCTAATCCAGCCCTTGCAGGAGCAACTTAACAAAAGTCAGATCAAAACGTTGGTTTTCGTACTTGATGGTTCTCTACGAAACATCCCCATGGCGGCACTCTACGACGGTAATCAATATCTAGCAGAGCGTTACGCGGTCTCCCTAGTGTTAGGCATGGATGTGCGAGAACCAGTGCCAATGAATCGGTCTGCACTACGAGTATTGGCAGCCAGCCTTACCGATGCTCCGTCTGATTTTCCGCAGTATGACCAACTGAAATATGCTAATCAAGAACTCGATAAAATTCAGCAATCTGGAGTACAAACCAAATTGATTCGCGATCGCGCCTTCACCAAGAACCAGTTTAATCACGAACTCAACAGCAGTAGTTTTCAAGTAATTCACCTGGCAACTCACGGGCAGTTTGGAGCCGATCGCAACAATACCTATATTCTGGCGGCAGATGGTGCCATCCACATCGACGAACTGGATCAGCTTTTTCGGTCACAGCGCCAGAAGCAAGCCAATTTGGATTTGCTGATTTTAAGCGCTTGCAAAACGGCGGCGGGCAACGATCGAGCGGTGTTAGGCATCGCGGGAACTGCGGTTAAAGCAGGAGCACAAAGCGTGATCGCCGGGTTGTGGAGTTTAGCAGACGAACCGAGCGTTCTGTTTACCAAAACACTCTATGAGAATTTAGGTAAGCCTAATGTTAGCCGTGCTGAAGCGTTGCGACGCGCTCAAGTTGCTTTGTTAAATACTGAAGAGTTTTCCCACCCTCGTTATTGGGCACCTTATGTGCTTGTAGGAAGCTGGTTGTAGGCTCTCTGAAATGATGATCAGCTTAAGCTTGAGGGATTACTTCATTTGCTGTTGAAGTCGCTTGACCTCCTCAAGCGGTCAGGCTAGTGTAGCAGCCATCAACTGAGATCTGGCACCCGATTAGAACTCCCTCGTGGCTAGCATTCCCGTGATTGAACATCACGGTCTAACGCGAAGTTCCCTCAAGGGACTGAACGAGGGACTGAGGCAATTCAGTCCATTTGAATGGACTTCGCAAGGCTAGCCCGGAATTCCATTTACGGGCGGGACACCATCGCAGTGAAGAGGCGGGTGCAAGATCCCAGTCAATCTAATCACAATCCTTGTGCGTAAAAAAAGCAGCGATCTCCCGCTGCTTCATAGTTTTCTTATACTATCTCCTAGAAATATGCTTCCCATCCCTCAATTCTGGGAGAACCAGAGTTCAAAGAGTTTAGGGGAGCATTCCCGGATTCAGAGGAAGCCTATGGATTGAAGAGTAATAGTGTATTTTGTTTGAGGCATGATGGGCTGCTTGCACTCCAGCCCATTAATTTGGTTATGACAGAGTATTAATTCATGGAGTCTTCATGGCAGGGCTTAGCTTGATTGGCTCAGTTTGAGCAAAATCCTTTAGACCAAATTGATTCAACAAGGTTGTCCAGTTCTGCATTTGCTTGGTGCGATATTCAGCCAGCAAACTGATTTGCTCAAACCAGATCTTGTTGTTGGCATAGATGTTGTATTGCTGCTGAGTCGGTGTGGACTTCAGTTGACGCACGATCGCGCTACTGGGAGCAACCCGCTTGATCCAACCTGATACAGAAGGATTGGCGCTAAAATCGTTCTCGTCGCACACCACATGGAATACCCAAAAGTACTCCTTATCCACGGCTAGCGCTTGTTCGCTTGTGGGGATCGTTAAGCTAACAATTCCAGGTTTGTCGGGCATCGCAAACGCAAGAGTTTTAGCTTTTAATACCGGGTTTTGGTTTTCATCCAATAGCTCAAATTGTACGGTTGTTACCTCTTCAGAGCGGGTAAATGGGAGATAAAACCAAAAAGTTGGACGTGCCTGGGTGGTCAAAGCAGGACTAGTTTTATCAACCAGTGCCTTCAACTGACGATTGTTGGTGCCTCGGGGGGCATTACAGGCTCCTCGAACTGCTCCTGTGCTGCTATTGCCTTGCGGTCTGCCTAGAGATCGAGCTTCTGTATTAGGAGAAATGCTTAACAGACTGACACTAGCGATCGCGCCGACTAAAATCAATCGAGAATAGCGTTGAATAGAGTTCATAAACATCTTGTAAACTGTTATGGATGGCGAAGACGGTAGGTGCTGTAACTAATTACGGCTCCTGTACTAACAAATCCGAACAAAGAGGGAACAAAGGGCACCCAAATACCTAAAACAGCAAGAGCAATATAAGCGCTACCTCCTAAAACAATGAAATTGAAAACGGTTGCGATCGCTAATCGCTCTAAACGGTAAATACGCCATACTAAAACACCTCCCACGATCGACCAGCCAAAAATCCACACCGTTTCTCCCCACAGAGGCATCCACCCAATCATGGGGCGATTGTCTAAGCTGGCACTAATCAACTGGCTTGCCATTTGTGCCTGTAGAATCACACCAGGAACTTCTCCATAGGGCGTTTTCCAATAGTCGGCTTTAGTTGACGTGTCTGCTGTTATCCCAATGATCACAATGCGATCGCGAATTTTTTCAGCAGGGATCTTGTTCGCCAACAAATCTTTCAGGCTGACCATTGGCGCAAATTGATCTAACCGCCCTTTGACTGCACGGAAATTAAGCAGCGTTTGATAACCGTCAAGCTGACCATTGCGATCGCGATATCCACTCCCATCTCCGACTAACTGGTGAATGGCTGTCTCGCCAAACTGCAAGGACTTTTTAATTTCCCCTTGCTCATCTAGAGGTGACGCAAATGCTTTGCCGTTTGACTCTAGATAACGTCGCGCCATCACGAGTGAAAATGCGTCTAGGGTATTGCAGTACTGTTCATCAGGGGCTTGCATCAGCATGTGACGACGCAGAAACTTGTTGCCATCGTCTTGGATGTTAGCAAACCCAATTCGCTCGATGGGAACTTCGGGCGGCGGGGCGATTCCTTGCCCTTGAATAGTTTGATCGCTTCCTGGAATTTTGCAGATACCGATCAACGTTTGGCTTTGTTTCAGACGATTGCTCAAAGGCGGCTTAGCTGCATAATCGCGAATGAAATCTAGTCCAATTAATTTGGGTTGGGCACGGGACAGAATTGCTAAGGCATCACTGAGGGCACGATCGGGCAGCGTCCCCCAGGAAGGTTCATACTGCTTGGGGAACATTTCCAGGGTGGATTCATCAACCCCGACAATCAAAAATCGATCATCTTGGGTTTCGCTAGGTCGCAGGGT
>JBBRMC010000473.1:0-3721 GCA_038231055.1 Leptolyngbyales cyanobacterium | reverse complement strand
TCAACATTTGCTGCAACATTTGCAACGTTTGTTCACGAGAAGCAGATGTTGAATGCAGCCGATATTTCATGACCTCGGGGTCTTGGTAAATTCGCGCTAAATCATCCAAATCTTGCCACGTCAGCTTGCGGAGTTGCAGTCGGTCAGTCTCGATTTCAGCCATAATTAAAACTCTCACTCGTGCTTCAACCTGAAAGCAAAAGGCAGGAAAAAAGCCAATGGTTGCCACCCCTACCTCGATCGTTTATCCCGATTCTGACGGGTTGCCTATGTCAGATAACACCCGGCAGTTTGAGTATATTGTCTATATTAAAAAAGGCGTGGATTGGCTGTTTAGCAGCGATCCACAAGTTTTTGTTGGGGGAGATTTACTCTGGTATCCCATCGAAGGTAATAACAAACTTCGTCAAGCGCCCGATGTAATGGTGGCATTTGGACGACCCAAAGGCGACAGAGGCAGCTACCAACAGTGGAAAGAAGAAAATGTTCCGCCGCAAGTCGTTTTCGAGATTATCTCTCCAGGCAACACCATTCCTGAAATGACTCGGAAGTTTCAGTTTTATGAGCGTTATGGCGTGGAAGAATACTACATCTACGATCCCGATCGCTTGAGTCTAGGAGGATTTCTGCGACAAAATGACAGGCTAGAAGCGATCGAAGTCATGGAAGGGTGGGTGAGTCCTCGCTTAAAGGTGCGCTTCACCCTCAACCAAGACGGTGGCTTAGAACTCTATCGACCCGACGGGCGACCATTTGAGCGCTATGAAGAAATCGCTGCACGAGCCGATAGAGCTGAACAACGAGCAACCCAAGCAGAAGCTGAGGTCGATCGCTTAAAAGCGCAACTCAGAGCAATGGGGCACAACCCAGACGATTTGATTGAAACCGAAGGAAGGGAATGATATGCAGACACTCGATAAACCCGTGGAACGTCCGATAGAAGATAGTTTAGTGATCGCCGGACGAACGTTTCGATCGCGCCTCATGACCGGAACCGGAAAATATCGCACCTTTGAGGAAATGCGCCACAGCATCGCAGCCAGTGGCAGTGAAATCGTCACCGTCGCCGTTCGTCGAGTGCAGACCAAAGCCCCAGGGCACGAAGGACTTGCTGAAGCCCTAGATTGGACAAAAATTTGGATGTTGCCCAACACCGCAGGCTGTCAAACGGCTGAAGAAGCAGTGCGGGTGGCGCGTCTAGGACGAGAAATGGCAAAGCTCCTGGGTCAAGAAGACAACAACTTTGTCAAGCTTGAAGTCATTCCTGATGCAAAATATTTGCTGCCCGACCCTATTGGAACGCTCGAAGCCGCCGAGCAGTTGGCTAAAGAAGGCTTTGCTGTGCTGCCATATATCAATGCCGACCCCCTGCTGGCAAAGCGGTTAGAAGAAGTGGGCTGTGTAACGGTGATGCCATTAGGGTCTCCGATCGGGTCAGGTCAAGGCATCAAAAACGCTGCCAACATCCAGATCATTATTGAGAATGCCAGAGTTCCGGTTGTGGTCGATGCGGGAATTGGTACGCCCAGCGAAGCCGCTCAAGCGATGGAAATGGGAGCCGATGCGCTGTTAGTCAACACCGCGATCGCTCAGGCAGCCAATCCGATTGCGATGGCAAGAGCGATGAATCTCGCAACCGAAGCGGGTCGTCTCGCCTATCAAGCCGGACGGATTCCGATCAAAGTTTATGCGAGCGCGAGTTCGCCCATGACAGGCACAATCACTAGCTAGATTCAAGGTAGGCAGGCGATTATTTGCATCCTTTGCCTACTTTTATTTTTCTCTATTTATGTTAAAAAGATACAGATATTAGAAATACTTACCTTGAAATGAGAGCAACGCCCGAAACTTTGCTAAACTTAACAAAACAACTCAGGAGAGAATTCTATGCGCTATACCGTTGAAGAAGGCGGACGTTTGAACAACTACGCGATCGAGCCTAAAGTCTATGAAGCTACACCTCCCACAGCAGCACAAAAGCGCAACTACGTGATCTTAGGAACGATTGGCGCTTTGCTAGTTGGTGGCTTGCTTTATGTTGCCGTTGCTGTCTCATAAAAACTTTTGATATTAAAGGCAAGGCAGTTATCTTGCTGAATGAAATTCAAAATTTAATAGCTCTGAGCCAGGTTGCTTGCTGATGTGAGTCCCTGGCTTTTGTTTGTCTAGAGTTTTAAGCTTCGATCGCTTACCCGATCGACTTAAGCGAGTTGAATATAGAGCGCTTAATATAGTCGATAGTCACGTCATCAGGGTTCGCTTTTTGAAGTGTCCATTTCATCCTGACATTAGCTCAGTCGGGTCGAAAAGAGTGACATCTCTATACCGTCATTCTGCGTGACTCGGACTACCACTGATGCCACTCGTTGAACATCAACCTGTTTCTAGCAATTCTGTGACCGAGCTTGTTTCTGACCATCGCTCAAGCTTGAACCAACCTATCTACCTGCGATTAAGACTGGCGTTGGGTCTAAACCTGCGTCGTCAAATTTTTATTGCTGTCTGTGATGATGTGCAGTTGCGCGATCGCCTTGCGACAAAACTTCAAACAGACTTAGAAACGTCGCCTCTGAACTTTGGCGCTGAAGAGCCAAAACCAACGCCCGCAGCCAACGGCACTTCTTCTAATGGCAAGGCAGACAACAGTCCTAATTTGATAACGCTTAACCTGAATCTGTCAAACCCAAATCTTTTAGAGCAAATTCATCAGTGGAGATCGACCAATCCTCGACGCATCAAATCAGCATTTGACCCAGTTACCAGCTTTCAAATCGTCGGCATTGAGCGCCTTACCCGTCAGCCTGTCTACCTTCAGCGCGACTTTCTTAATTCGCTGCAAACCCTAGCTCACCAGTTCGCCACTGTAGACTTTAATTTGGTGCTGTGGGTGTCACGTCCTTGGTGTCGATCGATTCTGCAATCGGTGCCTGAGTTTTGGCAGTGGCACACCGGAGTCTTTGAATTTGAAGGAGACCCAACTCCTGTTGGAGAGGCAAAACGAACCCCGCAAGTTATTCATCCCCCCGTTGTCAGCCATCCGTCATCAGCCGTTAGCCTTCAACCGCCCGTTGTCATAGCTCAGCCGTTACCCGTTCTCACAAAATCGCAAGCAGATCTTGATCTCACCCATCTGGTTCTAACGGTCGAAGGAGAGATTGCTGCGAGAGCTAATTCTCCCCATGAGGTAGAGCACTCTAGCGAACCGCTTCGCATCTTGCAGCAATTAGAGACATTGCACCTTGAGCAAGCCCCTGCTGCTCTCTGTGCCGCCTATCAACAGTTAGGAGATTGCTACCGAGCACGCATTGAGCAAGGGAGTTCATCGTCTGAGATGTTGACGATCGCTATTCGCGCCTATGAGCAAGTGCTGCATCTTTTAGAGCCAGACTCATCTGAGCTACCCGATCTGCTCAACGACATTGGCAACCTTTACTGGATGGTGTCTCGTCACACAGACCAATTGCCGAACTTAGAAAACGCGATTGAGGCGTATCAGTTGGCGCTAAGCAAGATCGATCCGGAAACGCAAGCGCAGACTTACGCCATGATTCAAAATAATCTGGGGTCAGTGTATAGCGATCGAGCCTACCGCGACGATCCGATAGAGAATTTTCAGCAAGCGATCGAGGCGTATCAAACCACTTTAATGGTTCGGTCAGCAGCCGATGATCCATCTCGCTATGCTGCCACTCAAAATAATCTCGGTACAGCTTTTTGGAAT
>JBBRMC010000472.1:0-3729 GCA_038231055.1 Leptolyngbyales cyanobacterium | reverse complement strand
TGAGACTCAGAAACCTCAACCGTATCTTGAGGAATTAAGCCTTCCAAACTGTACCCACTTTCCTGTTTATCTGAAGCTGAATAGCACTCCACGATCGTTCCAATACTTCCCTTGCTCAAGTTCAACTCAGGAATATCTTCACGTAAAGCAACTTGAGAAAAAAGTTGAAATTTCATCTCTAACCTCCTATGCCGGAAACAATGTCACAAACTGAGTCACGTCACCTGTGTTAATCCAGATCGTTTTAACTCGAATTGTTATCCCATTCGGGCTTCTCAACTCTCCAGTAATGGCATACTTCTGTCCATATTGAGTTTGAACGGTTGGTATCGCCTCCAGTGAAAGAATTTGCTCTCTCAAGTCTCGTTCAAGCTGTTGCCAGTTCTCGATCGTATAGCCAGCGTGAGCTAAAAACTGTGACTTATCATCCTTAGCTAATGGAACAAGTAGATATTCTGTTAGCTTGGCTTTAACAATCACAGCATTCGGATCAAGCGTTGCCATAAAATGTGAGAGAGATTATTTCAAGCGTAACAGAAACAAAGATGCTCTTTGTTAGGCGATCGCTCCATGCCCTTCAAAACGCAAAGGGAAGATCGTAATGCAAATCGAACTCTTCCAACCGCGATCGTCATCGGTTATTCACTGTCGCCTGCTTGTAGCACCTGGGCTGGAGTCAGATCTAAGTTTGGCAGTGTGGCAGAAAGGAGACGATCGTTTCCTTTGAAAACGGCTTCCTCATACAATCCTGCAACCAGCGTCAAAACTGTAATCTGTGCCTGCTGTGGATCGACAATCCAATATTCTGCAATGCTGCGTGCTGCATATTCGGAACGCTTGTAACGGTAGTCTCGCGCTTCGTTAGCGGTGCCAGGAGAAACGATTTCGACCACGAGGGCAGGCGGTGGCATATCTGGCATGACAACGCTCCGCTTTGAGCCAGATAGGGCAGCCGCAAGGTCTTCGGTTAGCACCATCAGGTCAGGAATCCGCGTTGTGGTTCGATAGCCATTGACCACCACTTCAGTGCCACGTCGCAGGAGCTTGAGATTGACAAATTGACCGATCGCAAAGAGTAGGATCATCGCAATCTCGTTGTTCAAGTCGCTTTCAGAGGGCACTTCAGCTAACTCCCCGTTCACTAATTCATAGCGAGTATCTGTCCCATCGTCGTAGTCTAGATATTCTTCTAGGGTCATGCGGCGCGTAATGGTTGTCATGGCGATTTCTCTAGTGATGTACAAGCGATCACGTGCTTAGGCTGACCGCAATCCCCACAAATTGCTAAATCAAATCTGGATCAACCCCCAGTTCTCTTAACCGTTCAGCAAGTCTAGCCGCTTTCTCCTCAGCAGATTCTGCTCGACGCTCTGCCACGATCGACCGTTCGCTGCCCGTCAGCAGCAATTCGCCCTGCAAATTCCACCAGCGCAACCAGCGTTGATTTTGATTCTGATAAGCTCCTTCCCACACACCAATTTCTACTTCCATTGGCGTGATCGGATAATGCCCACGACTATTGACGGTCATCCGTTGATATTGCCCACCTGCCAGTTCATACATCTCCAATTCACCACTGTTGATCAAGAAGATGCCGTAGAAAGGAATTCGTACAATTTGCTCATACACCCAAAATTTGCCGGGTCTTATCGTTCCACTGTCTTCGGAATAAGAAAGTGGGGTGCGATCGTGTTCTTCGCTGCCATCGCCAGAAGCAAACTCTAGGGCGATCGTAGGAGCGATGAACTCTCGCCACAACACATACGACCGCCGGATTTCCTCTTTTAGCCTGAGCGGAACGTTGGGTACATAAAACCAGTCCGGCGCTTCCGCTCCTTTTTCAGGTGGCTCCGTTTCACGCCAGTAAATGCCGCAGTCTTGCCCGATCGCATATTGCCCGTCTGGATGAATTTGCTCTAGGGTTGTTCCGATCGAGTCCGTCAAGATTAAAGATTGGGGATGCTCCTGAAAATCTTTCACAAACGAACCGTCCGACTCTGGGAGCTGTGTGTGGTCGGGAAACTGTGGCGGCAGATCATTGGAAGCCGCTGTCGTCTGAGTTAGGGTTTCAGCCATTCACATTTCACCCCGTTTAATCTGGCTTTAGCATAGCGGCTTTCAGAGCATCAATGAACAAGGTGTCATCACCAATCCTGGAAATATCAAAAGTGATACCGCTTTCACAGCGACACTGCGAACTATCTTCAGCATCTAAATTCTTAGAATGTTACTGAGTCTTGTCTACACGTAACTCAAGAAGATTGAACCGTCATTCAGGAAGATGGCGATCGCACTTAGGAAGATCCCAACTTTACTGAGTGCGATCCGCGTGTAACTGAGTAGTGAGACGATCACACAAAGAATGATCGCTATACTATCGAGTGAAGTCAGCATTTCACTGAGTGCGATCGCGCTGTTACTCAGTAAGATCCGCGTTTTACTAAGCACGATCGCAACGCTACTAACTGAGATGGCAATCGCTTTTCATCTGGACTTTAAAGCAACAGAGAACCGCAGAATAGAAGAAACTATACTGGGAAGCAATTTCTTAAACCTCCGATCGGGCTATTTGCAAAATCCTCGGTCGTGATTTTTGTGAGAAGTACGATCGAGTAAAATGATCTAATGCTCCTCTTCACTACAATCCATCATGAGCAACTACATCCTGACCCGCATCGAAGCCATCCAGCAGGAACTAGAAATTCTGAAACAAAAGATACTCGCTCAAGAGCAACACGATTCACTCGATAGGGTTCCTACCGATCACTCCAAACCTCAACCCCGAGGCATCTGGAAAGGCGTTGAAATCTCAGATCAACTTGTAGATGAAGCAAAGCGATCACTCGTTGCCAAAGACTTTAGAGAAGGAATCGAGTGATCTGTGGAAGTTTTTGTCATCGACACTCATGCGCTGGCTTGGTTCTTCGCTGAAGATTCTCGCTTATCGCCAACTGTAGACAGCATTTTGGTGCAGGCAGAAGCCAACACTGCTCAAATTCTGATTCCAACGTTAGTTTTAGCCGAATTAGCCCTGATCTCTCAGAAGCAGAGAGTTCCGATCGCGATCGCAGTCGTCCTTGAGGTAATTCAAAAAACTAGCAGCTTTATCATCGTTGATTTTGACAGAACCAGTCCCTCTCGCATAACAAATGCCCTAATTTAGGCTGAAAAACATGATCGCCTATCTAGTTTTGGTTAAAGACGATCGTTTCACATCTGCTGAGGCGCGATCGTTTTTTCATTAGGCTTAGTCGATTGCTCTGCATTGCTTTTCTTGAACCAAATGGTTATCAAACTCCTCAATCCGATTGCGATACACCTCACTAACTGCACCCTAGCGTTTCACCCCAGCAAAGGCATTCTCACAATAGAGGCTAGAGCGTGGGAAAAAACACTCGAAGATAGCCTGAGAGCAGTGCTTCTCCGTAGAAGACACTCAGAGCGGCTCCCAGCGCTAGAAACGGACCGAATGGAATGGGCTGACGGCGACTGATCAGTCCTAATGCGATCGCGCCGCCCCCGACAAACGCCCCCATCACACACGCCAAAAATCCGCCAATCAGCAGCAACTTCCAACCGAGCCAAGCGCCCATCATTGCAGCTAGTTTGGCATCTCCTGCGCCCATTGCTGGCTGACCCAGCACGATCGAGCCGCCGAGTGAGATGGCATCGAGTAGCCAAACTCCTAGCACTGCGCCGATGACTCCGGCAATGAGGGATTGAATGGCT
>JBBRMC010000471.1:0-3739 GCA_038231055.1 Leptolyngbyales cyanobacterium | reverse complement strand
TCGTCGCGCAAAAAGTTAACTGAAGCGGTGCGAGATGTTTCGTTAACGATCGCTGGTCAAGAAGTGCTGGCATTTTTAGGACCCAACGGAGCCGGAAAAACCACCACGATTAAGATGATTGCGGGGTTGATTTTGCCTGATCGCGGGGATGTCAAAATCAATGGGCACAACCCTCACCGTGATCCTCGTGCGCTGCGATCGCTCGGAGCCGTTTTAGAAGGTAACCGCAATCTCTATTGGCGACTGACTCCTGCTGAGAATCTGGAATATTTCGGCGTGCTGCGAGGGTTGAGTTCTAACGTGGCACGACAGCGCGGACGAGACTTGCTAGAACGATTTGAGCTATCCCACAAACGCAAAGCTCCGGTTCAGACTTTATCGCGAGGAATGCAGCAAAAACTCGCGATCGCCGTTGCCCTGATTCATGAGCCTCAGTTATTGCTGCTAGATGAGCCAACTTTGGGGCTAGATGTCGAAGCGACTCAAACGGTGAAACGGCTGATTCGCGAAATCGCTAGCGAAGGGCGAGCCATTCTGTTGACAACTCATCAATTGGACATTGCAGAAGAACTCTCCGATCGGGTCGCCGTGATTAATCAGGGCACGATCGTTGCTGAAGAATCAACCAAGGAGCTAATTCGACGATTTTCTGGCAGTGCTTATGTGGTGGAGTTAGAGCAGGAACTTGATCACGATCGCCTCAGTAAGATTCAGAATTTGAGTGTAATTGTCACCCACAAAACGATCCTCATCCGCGAAACCGAAGTTTTGTACGAAGTCTTGCACATTCTTCAACCGCTTCCCTTAATTCGAGTCGAAAAAGAGCAAGCCAACCTCACTGAAGTCTTTCTCCAGCTTATTCAAAATCAATAGAGTTGCCGTGTTGAAATTATTTTTAGCAGAAGTCAAACGCAGTTGGATTCAGTTTATCCGCTACCCTACCGAAGCGATCGGGGGCATTTTTATCATTAGTGCGCTGTTTTATGGACTGTTTCTCGGTGCCAGTTATGTGGCGGGGTCAGCCATCCAATTGGGCGATCGACTGGACTCGATTATCGTCGGCTATATGCTGTGGACGCTTGTCACATTCGTGCTGTTTGATATTGCCGGAACCTTACAAAACGAGGCACAAACGGGAACCTTAGAGCAGCTATTCATCTCGCCCTACGGGGCACCGCGTGTTTTTTTGACTCGCGCAGTCGCAAACTTAATGATTCAGTTCGTTCTGGTCACCACAATTTTGCTGATTATCATGTCACTTACGGGACGATGGCTGTCGTTTCCACCCACGTTAATTTTTCCATTAATTACGGTGCTATTGGGCGCGTATGGATTGTCATTTGCGATCGGATCTCTAGCACTATTGCTCAAGCGCATTCAGCAACTATTGGGAATCTTTCAGTTTGCATTGCTATTTTTGCTGTCGGTTCCGACTGAAACTTGGACGGGTTCGGCAAAAATATTGGGGTTGCTGTTGCCAATGACTGCTGGAGCAGGACTTTTGCGAGATATGATGGCACGACAACTGCCTCTTAATTTACCTCAGTTGGGCTTGGCTTTGCTCAATGGAGGCATTTATTTTGGGATGGGACTTGCTTTGTTTCGATTTGCTGAACGCGAGACTAAACGCAGAGGCAGATTAGGAGGCTATTGATCCTACGACTCGACAGGATAGCGACCGAAGGTAAGACTGCTGTGAAGGGTTTAAACGTGCAAATCTGTCTATAGATAAACAGACAAGCTCCTAAAAATCAGTTATCTTCCTGCTAAATGATAGTCAAGGAAAGATCCTCGTGTTTCCGATTAGCGATGACAACCCAACGCGCATTACCCCTTACGTCACCTATGGGCTGATCGCTGTCAATGTCTTGGTGTTTATCTACCAGTTGACCCTGACCCCACAGC
Source organism: Leptolyngbyales cyanobacterium (assembly GCA_038231055.1). GTDB lineage: Bacteria > Cyanobacteriota > Cyanobacteriia > Leptolyngbyales > Leptolyngbyaceae > Phormidesmis_A. Next base: position 1,834 of record JBBRMC010000471.1, on the reverse strand, counting down.
AGCTAGAGTCGTTTTTCTTCACTTGGGCACTCATTCCTAAAGAGTTAAGCCAGAGTTTTGGTGGTGCTGCCAGCAGTTCGGGCTTACCTGAATGGATTACGCTCATCACCTCGCAGTTCTTGCACGGGGGCTTTTTGCACATTGCCGGCAATATGCTGTTTTTGTGGATCTTTGGCAACAATGTCGAAGATCAGTTAGGACACATTAAGTTTTTGATCTTCTACATCGCCTGCGGAGTTTTGGCGGCTTTAAGCCAGTGGTTCTTCTCAGTCGATTCCATTATCCCTTCGCTGGGAGCGAGTGGCGCGATCGCTGGAGTCATGGGAGCTTATATTCTGCGGTTCCCTCAAGCGAGAGTTCTGACCATTATTCCTCTCGGCATTATTTTCTTGCCCGTGCGAATTCCAGCTATCTTTTATTTAGGAATTTGGTTTTTGCAGCAGGCACTCTACGGAGTTGCTAGCTTGAGCGTAAAAACTAGTATTGGGATGCAGCAAGGTGGCGTTGCTTATTGGGCACATGCGGGAGGATTTGTGTTTGGTGCAGTGCTGGGACCCTTGCTAGGTCTGTTTTCAAATGAGTCTAAGACCAACTAATAAAGCTTAGCTAGCGATCGAAACCCAACAATTTTTGTTTTGAAGAAGGGCTTCAGTCAAAGCCCTTTTCTAATGGGAACGATGCGAAGTCGCCTTCCCTAAAATGAAGGGTCGGTGACTATTTTTAATTTAAAAATAATTTAAAAAACGCAACACAGATTCTTGCAAGAAGCTTGCATCAAGACTCATAATCAAAAGAGAAGACGTTAACCTCTGTTGGTCTATTCTTTCGGTCAGACAAGCCGAATCTGTCAATCGTTGTCGCAAGTCCGATCGAGACACTACCCAGACGCTATATGATCAGCAGGGCATATCATTTTTCCGTTTTAGATCAGTGACTTGTCTCCTCGATCGCACGAACGCAAATTTCCGACGCACCTTATTCATCAGCCAACATCCCAGGAGCAGTGACACATGGGCGGTCTTATCAAACTCATCAAAAATCTCTTTAGCGGTATCTTTTCTTTTTTGAGCGGTCTTATCGGTGGCAAAAAGTCCATTGCAGGCAGCGCACCCAAAGCCCGGAAAAGCTCTGGCTATTTTCTAGAATTGGACGACTCTGAAGCCTCGAAAACGCCTACCGTTAGCTCACCCGTAGCTGATGCTAGCCCGAAGCCTGTTGCCGCAACCAGCGACTCTGCGCCCGCCTCTAAACGATCGGAGCAACTCGCGGCTTTAGCATCTAGCAATGGCTCTTCGACCGTCGCTCAAAAACCCGTTGAGAAGGCACCTGCACCCGTTGCAGTCGCTTCAAAGCCTGAAGCATCGGTTGAGTTTGCAACCAAATATTTGGTGCCTACTAGCAACGGCAGTCGTCGCCGCCCCGGTGCAAATATGAACTCTTATTTAGACATGGCTCGCGGAATGAAGACAAACTAAATTCAAGTTGCTAAATGATGTCTAAAAAACACCTCGATCGCAAGACCGGGGTGTTTTTTCATCGCTAATAAACCTCAGTTCTTCGCTCGTCTGTTTTTTGCAGCACCCAAACTGCGTGGATGATGCCAGGAACCCAGCCCAAGAGAGTCAGCAAGATGTTGATCACCAAGGCTGAGCTAATGCCACTGTTGAGAAAAACAGCCAGAGGCGGCAAGACAATCGCTAGAATGTAACGGATAATTTTCATAGAACTTTTCTAACCTAACTACTCTTTAATTTCCTCAATAGCATTGTCGTTAATCGGATTCAGTTTGAGCCTCCATCTCAGGGATTAAAGTTTGGATATCTTTTGAGAACGC
>JBBRMC010000470.1:0-3746 GCA_038231055.1 Leptolyngbyales cyanobacterium | reverse complement strand
TAGAAGTCATAGGCGACTAAATCTTGCAACGCTTTAATCGGAAACTGCACAGGCTTCTGAATGTAGTTGCCCAAGTAGATCACAGCGCTTAGACTGACACCAAAAATGCTTGACCAAATCAGCAAGAGCGCCATAGAAGTATTGATATTTGCCCAGCTAGGCAGCAGTGACAGAGATTGCAAAATCAGCGGTAGATGGAGCGTAAAAGCAGACAGGATGATCATCGGCAGTGCCATGGGCCAATGCACCTCGGGCGATCGCTCCGACATCTGTTGGGGTTTGCCCCCAAAGACAAGGCTAAAGGCGCGAGTCAATCCAAACGCGGTGAGAGCATTTGTAATCAGCAGCACACCCACCAGCCAAGAATGCCCCGATTCTTCCAAACCATCGGCGAGTTTGAGCATTGACCAAAAGCTACCAAATGGCGGCAATGCAATCAAACCTAACGTCGCCACCACTAGCGCTAATCCCGATACGGGACGACGTGACCACAAGCCACCCAGTTGCGTCACATCTTGGGTGATGCTGTTCCAAACAACGGCACCAGCACTCATCATCATTAACGCCATTGATAACGCATGAGTTAACACGATCAGCAGTGCGGCTTCGGTCTGCTGAGTGCCGACTGCGATGAACACAATGCCCATGTAGGCAGTCACTAGATAAGAAAATGCTCGTTTGATATCGATTTGTGCGAGAGCAATGAGCGATCCACCGATCGCCGAAATCGCCCCAATCACAATCATCGTAGACTGCACCACAGGCGACAGAGACAGTACAGGCTCTAGTTTGACGAGTATCCACGCACCCGTTGCTACAACGACCGAGTTCCGCAAAATTGAAGCCGGAACAGGACCTTCCATCGCTTCATCGAGCCACAGATGTAAGGGGAACTGAGCACACTTACCCATCGGACCCGCAATCAGCGCCAATCCAATTAGGGTGATCACATTTTGATCAACGTTTGCTGTCTTCGCCCATTCTGCCAATTCTGAGAAGTTCCAGGTGCCCGCGATCGGCAACAGCGCAATCACGCCCATCAGCAAAAATAAGTCGCCAATCCGCTTGGTAAGAAACGCATCTCGCGCACCCGTCACCACGAGCGATTGGTTAAACCAAATGCCGACAATCAGATAAGTGCCAAGGGTGAGAATTTCGAGAATGATGTAGCTAAAAAACAGCGAATTACACAGCGCCAGCGCTACCAATCCCGCTTCAAACACTGCCATCAGCGAATAGAGCCGTCCCCAGCCCCAATCCATCTCCATATAGCCGATCGCGAAGATCTGAGCCAATAAATTCAGTCCAGTCACTACGACAATGACACCGACCGTTAGAGACGAGACCTCGACCGGAATGGTCAAATCTAGCCCTGCAACTTGTAGCCAGGGAATCGAAAACTGTTGAGCAGGTTGGTTCCAGGTTGCAGACAACGCGATCGTCGCATGAGCAAAGGATAGAAACGTCATAACAGCGTTGACATAACCCGCCGGACGAGGACCTGTGCGGCGAGTAATGCCAGGGAACCAAAGGGCAGACAAGGCTGCACCTAAAAGTGAGTAGCAAGGAATTAACCAGACGGACTGGAGGAGCAGTTGAGCCATCGCAATCATCTCGGAATAGGGGTCTGGGCAGAGATAAGTTCGTAATTTAGAGCGCCTAGCGAGTCGATTTTTAGGACGACGATCGAGGCAGCGTCAATAATTTCTTAGAATTCGCAAGTAACTATAATTTCTATCACATTCCCATGTGAAATAGAGTGGTCTTTATTAATGAGAACCTTTAGACTTTTCGATGGAATAGATAGATAGACTGATATTGATGGTTAGATGACTATGCATAGTATTAGCTGCTTTCATATCTAACTAAATCAATCTTTAAGATTGGCAGCTCTCTATTCTACCCAGGCATCTTTTATAGGTGATCAACGACACATTCAAAGGCATCCATATTGTATTTTTCATTATATAGTTGCTGACTGTAATACAAATTCTTAAAAGATCACGGCTTTCAACAATCGTTTCTATAGAATATTTCGATATCTTTATGGAAGCTCCGTCTCAAGTCTTCGCTCCGATCGCTCGACCTGACTATTGGTTGAAAGAGCATCTCGACTGCTTGCTGACTTCAATCAGACAGAGAGAGTGAGTCACTCAAACTACCCCATATCAGGAGGGTCTGATGAAAGCTTTATTACTTTGGGCACTAATGCCTAACTCATTTTGGTCTTATCAAGAAACCTTAGATTTAGCAGGCTTGCGATCTACCAATCCGCCTTTAGGATTGATTACAGTGGCGGCTATGCTACCCAGCGATTGGGAAATTCGGTTTGTCGATCGTAACGTCCGGTTTGAAACAGATGCTGATTGGGAGTGGTGCGACATCGTCATTCTCTCCTCCATGATTATTCAAAAAAAGGATTTTCAATCGCTGATCCGCAAAGGGGTCGCGTTGGGTAAAAAAGTTGCGGTCGGCGGACCGTATCCTACCTCTGTGCCCGACGTTGCTTTAGAAGCAGGTGCCCATTATCTGATCTTAGATGAGGGAGAACATACGATTCCTCTGTTTTTAGAGGCTCTAGAGCGAGGGGAGCCATCGGGGATCTTTCGATCGGAAGAAAAGCCCGATGTGACTCACACTCCCATTGCGCGCTTTGATTTGTTAGATCTCAATGCTTACCTAGCCATTACAGTGCAGTTCTCGCGAGGTTGCCCGTTTCAATGTGAATTTTGCGACATTATTAATCTCTACGGTCGCAAACCTCGCACCAAAACACCCGAACAAATGCTGGCTGAGTTTGAAGTGCTCTATCAGTTAGGATGGCGGCGATATGTGTTTGTCGTAGACGATAACTTCATTGGCAACAAACGCAATGCCAAAATTTTTCTTGAGGCATTAATTCCGTGGATGGAGTCGCATAACTATCCGTTTATTCTGCTAACTGAGGCATCGCTGAATCTAGCAGAAGATATGGAGTTTGTGGAGTTAATGGTAAAAGCGGGATTCACGACCGTCTTTATGGGCATTGAGACTCCTGATACAGACAGTTTGATGGGCATCAATAAGCTCCAAAATACGCGGCGATCGCTGGTCGAGTCTTGCCACAAAATCACCCAAGCCGGACTGCAAATCATGTCGGGCTTCATCATGGGCTTTGATCACGAGCGCCCAGGGGCAGGACAGCGTATTCTATCCTTTGTGGAAGAGACGGGCATTCCACAAGCGCAATTTGGCTTACTACAAGCGCTGCAAAATACTGCGATGTGGAAACGACTTGAGCAGGAAAACCGATTGGTTGAAGGTTCAGGCACCTTTCACTCAGGCGTGTTGATGAATTTTGTGCCAACCCGACCCGTTGAAGAAATTACGGAAGAATTTATTGAGGCATTTTGGGAGATTTATGAACCGATGCCTTACCTCAAACGCACGTTTCGTCACTTTATGATGATGAAGAACTGGCGTGGAACCAGCGATCGTCGTCTTACCTCGATCGAACTGCGGTTATTTTCAGCCGTTTGTTGGCGACAGGGGGTTGTGCGATCGACGCGCTTCCAGTTTTGGCGGCAATTGATCACGATCGTGCGCCATAAACCAGAATTGGTCTATGACTATTTCGTAGTGTTGGGTGCGGGAGAGCATTTTTTCAACTACCGTCACCAAGTTAGAGCGCAGCTACAGCAACAGTTAGCCAGTCTGAAGGAGCAGAAATCAGAGATACCCACTGCTGTGTCTGTGCCTGAGTTGAT
>JBBRMC010000469.1:0-3756 GCA_038231055.1 Leptolyngbyales cyanobacterium | reverse complement strand
GGATTTGTCAAATAACTTTCAGATGGATTGGGAGTTTGACCAGGCGTTAGATGGCAATGTTGTGCTGATGGGAGAGCTTGATCTCCAGTCCGATCGCCTCCATCAAACTGAAGCGTATTGCGAATTTACGTTGGGAATTGCATTTGGCGAGACGCTACATCACGCAGTCTCCACGCTGTTTCAATCTCTAGAAATCCCTTTTGAGCAACAGCAGCAAACCTACAAACAACAGTGGGAATCAACCTGTAAACATTCGCTACCATTAGAATCAGCAACCTGTGATGGTGGAAATTTGTATCACAGTAGTTTTAGTTTGCTGCTGGCGCATGAAGATAAGTCTTATCCCGGCGCGATCATTGCTTCACTGTCGATTCCCTGGGGAGAAGCAGTAGGCGACCAAAATCAGGGTGGCTATCATCTGGTTTGGACGCGAGATATGCTCAACAGCGTCACTGCGTTGCTGGCAGCAGGCGATCGCTATACCCCGCTGCGTGCATTGATTTATCTAGCTACAAACCAGCAAGAAGATGGCGGGTTTGCCCAAAACTTTTGGATCGACGGTACGCCTTATTGGACAGGGATTCAACTCGATGAAGTGGCGGCTCCAATTCTGCTGGCATGGCAATTGCACACCCAAGACGCACTGGTTCATTTTGATATTTATCCAATGGTGTTGCGGGCAGCCGGATTTTTAGTGCGATATAGTCCCGTGACTCAACAAGAGCGATGGGAGGAGGCGAGCGGCTTTTCGCCTTCTACGCTTGCCGCCAGCATTGCCGCTTTGATTTGTGCCGCCGCCTTTGCCCGCGATCGCCAGGACAGCGCCACGGCTCAGTTTTTGGAAGAATACGCTGATTTTCTCGAAAGCCACGTAGAAACCTGGACGGTAACAACTGAAGGCACTCTCGTTCCTGGCATCCCACGCCATTATGTTCGCATTACACCCGCCAGCATTCACGATACCCATCCCAACGAAAACCCCAATCAGGGAACGGTTTTCATCGCCAATCAACCGCCGGGGCAGCCGAATGAATTTCTGGTTAAAGAAGTTGTGGATGGCGGTTTTTTGCAGCTTGTCCGCTTTGGCATTCGTAAGCCCGATGACCCAATTATCCTCGACTCGATTAAAGTAATTGATGCGGTTTTGAAGGTAGATACGCTGCTCGGTTCCTGCTGGCATCGCTACAACCATGATGGCTATGGGCAGCAGGAAGATGGCGAGCCGTTTGTGCAGTGGGGAAAAGGGCGAGCGTGGCCACTGCTAACAGGTGAACGGGGTCATTATGAACTGGCAGCAAGCCATGATGTTAAGCCTTACATTCAGGCGATCGAGCATTTTGCATCAGATACGGGATTGCTACCAGAACAGATTTGGGATGAACCCGATCGCCCCGACATTCATATGTTTCTGGGACGACCGACGGGTTCTGCTATGCCGTTAATGTGGGCACATGCAGAATATATTAAGCTGCTGCGATCGACCAAAGATGGCAAGGTATTTGATTTGATTCCAGCGGTGGCAAATCGATATCTGGGCGATCGCTCCACGTGTAAATCCTTGGAAATCTGGAAGTTCAATCGCCAGGTTCGTAGGGTCAAAAGAGGAATTACCCTGCGAGTTCAAGCCCTTGCCTCTTTCCAACTGCACTGGACAAAAAACGATTGGGAAACGGTTAATGAAACAGACGCTATTTCAACATCTCTTAACATTCACTATGTCGATATCCCCATCACAATAGAGCAATCTACACCCGTCGTTTTTACGTTTCTTTGGGTAGAAAAGGGCAATTGGGAGAATAAGAACTTTCAGGTTGAAGTTGACTGAGTAGCCTTAGCTGTTATTAAAAGGAAATTGAAGAACCTTATGGAGAGAGACACCGAGAAAGATACTCCACCTCGTCAAGATCAAAATAGTTTATGGCATCGCTCAACTCATGGTGCTCCTCTCGCTGTGATGGTGGCAACGGCTCTGTATATTCTCTATCAACTTCTGTCTGTACTAAAACTAGTTGCTGTTGCTATCTTGCTAGCAGTGATTCTGAGAACATTGCTGCGCTGGCTGCAAAAGTTAGTCAAGCAACGTTGGATCGCCGTTCTGATCCTGGTTGGGTTAATTACAGGATTCGGCGTTTTTCTGATAGCGTTTATTTTGCCTAACTTACTAGCTGAGACTCAACAACTACTGGTTACTCTTCCCAATTATCTCAATTCGCTCATCGGCTTGTCTGTGACGCTGCACAAACAATACAGTTTTGTGCCTGATCTCTCTCAAGGTTTGGCGCAATTTCGGAATCTGGCTGATCAGTTCTTATTATCATTTCCACTACTTCTCGGTCAAACATTTGGAGCAACCATCGAGATCATTGCAACACTGATTCTTGGACTTTACATGGCTTATGATCCAACTACTTTGATTGCTGGTGTTTCTCGATTAATCCCCCGTCGGCATCACCAGCAGTTTAACCGCTTACTAAAAGCGACTGGGGTAAGGTTACGCGGTTGGATCTTTGGGACAGGCATTGCCATGTTGTTTTTAGGGTTGGGAACCACGATCGGGCTGTGGGCACTGAATGTTCCACTGGCTTTGTCGTTTGGTGTGATTGCAGGCTTGCTGGAAATCGTTCCATACTTTGGCTCGATCGCCGGAACTTTTTTACCCGCACTCGTTGCGCTCACTCTATCACCTGTAAAGTTTCTTTTGGTCTTGCTCCTATTTCTTGTACTGAATCAGATCGATGCTCATCTGATTCAACCTTTAGTCATGGGTCAGCAAGTTCATCTTCACCCAGTCGGTATCATTCTGACCTTTCTGGTGATGGGAAAGCTGTTAGGGTTTATTGGCATTCTTCTAGCCGTTCCAATTGCTGCTGTGCTGGTCACATTGATGGATGAATTTATTCCAAAAGCGAATCCTGTAGACACACCTGTTGATTAGCGCAATCCTTTTGTATTGAGATCGATCGCATAGAGCGAATGACCAGCGGCAATAATCAGACGATCGCGATCGCGTCCACCAAACGTCAAATTAGCAACGATTTCTGGCACTAGGATTTTACCCAAGCGCGTGCCATCCGGCGCATACACCTGCACACTGTCTGCGGAACTAATAAAAATATTGCCCTCGATATCAACGGTTAAGCCATCAGGTTGACCGGGATCAATGACTGCAAAGACGCGACTGTTGATAACGTTTTGATCATCCACAACTTTATAGACGAGAACATCATGGTAGCCATCAGAAAGATTGAAAGCAGACGAATCTGACACATACAAAAGTTGGTCATCTGGATTAAAAGCCAATCCATTGGGACGCAGCATATCTGTTATTACAGCATCGATTTCACCCGTTGCTGGATCAAAGCGATAGACATAGCTTCCGGGTTGTTCTTGTTCACCGCCATAGCCTTGATTCGGTTCTCTAATACCATAGGGTGGATCGGTAAACCAGATGGTGCCATCGCGTTTGACGATTAAATCATTCGGACTATTCAAGCGTTTCCCCCGATAGCGATCGCATAACACTTGCCATTGTCCATCTTGCTCTTGTCGAATAATGGCGCGTAAACCCGATGAACAAGAGACTAGCCGCCCTTCTAAATCGTGGTCATTACCATTCTGGTAATCCGATGGATCGCGCAAAACGCTGAGTCCATCACTTGCACTCCAGCGCAGTAACCGATTGCCATGAGCATCACTCCAGATGATGCTGTCATCTTCCTGGCAATAAACAGGTCCTTCGCTATGAGCCGCACCATC
>JBBRMC010000468.1:0-3757 GCA_038231055.1 Leptolyngbyales cyanobacterium | reverse complement strand
TTATGCTGAGTGAAGCCGTCGCGCCGATTCCCAACGATCGGGCGTTTATTCCGCAAGATTTGCGAGGTAGTTGATGTTTGCCAACGTTCGCGATACCACTCTTTACTTCGATGTGGAAGGATCGGGACTCGTGCCCGATCGTGCTCAGATGCGTGAGAAACCCGTCGCATTTTTGATTCATGGCGGTCCGGGGGCTGATCACAGCAGCTATAAGCCGACCTTCTCATCGCTTAGTCGCAAGATGCAACTGGTGTATTTTGACCATCGGGGGCAGGGACGATCGGCACGAGGCGACAAATCGACCTACACGCTCGACAACAATGTTGAGGATATGGAAGCGCTGCGACAGCATTTAGGATTGAGCAAAATCATCGTGATTGGTGGCTCCTATGGCGGCATGGTGGCGCTAACCTACGCAACGCGCTATCCGCAAAATGTGTCTCATTTGATTGTGATCGCCACTGTTCCCGATTCTCGCTTTTTGCAACGCGCTCAAGAAATCTTAAAAGAACGAGGCACCGACGAACAGAACGCGATCGCCCAATATCTCTGGAATGGCAACTTTGAAACTGAAGACCAGTTGCGAGACTATTTTCGGCTGATGCGATCGATGTATTCTGTCACCTACGATCCCAATGCTAAACAAGAAAGCTGGGATCGCACGATTCTCTCAGTCGATGCGATCAACGTCGCGTTTGGCGGCTTCCTCCGCTCCTATGACATTCGGGCTGAGTTGCCCAAAATCACCGCTCCCACCCTCGTGATTGCCGGACGGCATGACTGGATCTGTCAGCCAGAATTTTCAGAAGAGATTGCCCACGCGATTCCCAATTCAGACTTGCGAATCTTTGAAAACAGCGGTCATTCGATTCGAGCTGACGAACCGCAGGCTTTATTAGATGCGATCGCCGGGTTCATCGTCTACAAAAAATAGGTTTGCTAATAAATAAGGGACAGATACCCATCTGTCCCCCATTCTCAGCCAATTGATTAAACAGTCTCTAACCTTCTGTTACTGGATTCTGCTTTTTGACAGGTTTAGGTAACGGGTCTTTCCGCACGGGTGCAGGGCTGGTTGTCGCTGCGTTGGGAGCGGGTCGCGGACTCCGATTAAAGCTGCCACCCGGACGAGGTGAAAAATCTCGTCTGGGACGATCGTCTCGATCGAAGGAAGATTTAGATCGCTTTTTAGGCGGAATCATCCCGATCGGGCTGCTCTGATGAATCACCAGATTATCGCCGTGCCGACGCACTTGCAGATCCCAGAAATAGCCGACGACTTTCCCAGTCAAACTGCCTTCAAGCTTGAGCTTAAAAGACTTGATGCGATCGCCATCTTTTTTGCGAGGAGCTTGCTGAATTTTGACCACGATCGAGTTATCTTCTGGCGATTGAAAAATCACCTCTCCTCGAATCGAAAAATAATCATCATCCACTTCAGATGACGGTTGGTAGGACAGGCTCGCTTCCTCTTCACCCGTCTCTCCAGACTCTGACTTATTCAGCTTTTCTGGCTCCCACACTCCAACAATTTGGGCGTGCAAGTCTTGCTCTTTTTCACGAGTGCGAGGATAGACCACCCATAGATGGTCTTGCTCTAAGTCGAGGTGATTTCTCACCAAGCTCATCACCCGACCCAAAAGCACGGCTTGAATATCAGTGCCATCATTCGTCGTCAAGGTTCCGCGTGTGAATTGCTCGTCTTCTGCTTTATAACGCCCCCGCAGCAGCCCGATCGCTCGATACTGCATAGGTTCGCTCGGTGCCGGAATTGGCTGCTGGCGCAAGCCATCTAATTCAGCTTGAGTCGGGGCTGCTACATCTGTGGTCTCAACCGGGACGGTCGGAGCAGGGGCAGCCGCAGCAGGGGTAGCCGCAACAGACTCAGCCTTCTTAGGCTCACTGGCTTCTGGAGGCGTAGTCGGTCGAGCGACGGGGCGCATCAATGGTCGCTGAGCTACGGGCGGTGAGTCAGAGCTATTGGAGGGTTCAGTATGGCTATTATCGATCGCACCTATTTGAACGTTAGTTGCCCTCTCATCGGGTTGGGATTGTTGGGATGAGGGAGGCTTAGGTGGTTGAAGAGGGCGGTTAGGCAAGGGACTCATAGGCTATCATCGTCACAGGCTGAGGGCAGAGAATGGCAGTCAGGTTATTGTACTGAATGCATTCAGACGGGAGGTGAATCCGAAAGCTTTGAAACGTTTTATGAAAAAAACATTCAGTCGTTGCTTTCTGACTCGATCGATTTGAAGATCTTGCCGGGTCTTACCCTAGATTAGGGTCAACCCTTAGACTCATTCTTAGCATTTAGGGCATAAGTGCAGCAATAGCAATATGCCCATAATACTGATTTCTTGAAGCCTCCAAACTAATGCTTCAATCACAATTTCAAGATTTCCCTACTTTCCATTGTTATGAATCGCTTCATTAAGTTTCTAGGACGGCAATAAGTAACAGAGTGTAAACTATAGATATCTGGTTCTAATCTCTGGTCTTCACAAATTGTTTAAACCTCTGTGAACCTTTCAGAGCAAATTGCTGTCAACTTTTAGGGTGAGACTTCACCAGTTGCTTGCTTACTGATGCGCTCCATTTCTTCATTTCTCGTCCTAATTTCAGGACTCTACCGATGCAAATTCCTTTGTTTGGCAACGTTGGTAAAAAGCGTACTGCATGGCTGATTGGGCTGCTAGCAGCAGGAGTCATCACTGTGCCTGCCGTCACCTACGGGGTTCTAAAACGAGGAACTCCTAAGCAGGACGTAGCCGAGCTAACGGTGCCTGTAAAGTCAGAAACTGTGACTGTGCGAATTACAGCAAGTGGCACGATCGTGCCTGTCCAAACTGTGAATCTGAGTCCTAAAACCTCTGGACGAATCGCTGAACTATTTGTTGAACAGGGCGATCGTGTGCAGATAGGACAAGCGATCGCTCGTATGGAAAGTTCTGAACTGCAAGACCAACGCGCTCAAGCCCTTGCTAATTTGCAAGAGGCACGACAGCGACTCGCCCAACTGCAAGCCGGAACGCGAGTCGAAGAAGTTAGGCAAGCCGAATCTGAGGTGGTTCGTGCGCGGGGAGAAATTGCTCGCGTGCGCGGACAGGTTGCCGATGCTCAATCTTTATTAGCGTTTGCTCGATCGCAAACTCGTCGCCAGCAGGAGCTTGCAGGTCAAGGGGCAATCTCAACCAATTCGCTAGAAGAGTTTCTGCGGAAAGAGCAGAACGCCAAGCAGACGCTCAATCAGGCACAGGCACAACTGAGTCAAGCTCAAGCCCAATATAATCAAACCGTGCAGCAGCTAGAACAGCGGCGCAACGGCTCAACTCGTGAAGAAATCGGTCAGGCAGAAGCACGGGTGGCATCGGCGGAGGCTCAGGTGGCGCAAGTGGACACCAACATTGCAGACACGGTGGTTCGTGCGCCCTTTGCCGGACTGATTACCCAACGCTATGCCAGTGTGGGGGCGTTTGTCACGCCGACGACCTCTGCCTCATCAACGACCTCGGCGACCTCGACTTCGATAGTGGCGCTTGCTAGTGATCTCGAAGTGCTGGCAAAAGTTCCAGAGGTTGATATTGGTCAGATCAAAGCGGGTCAAGTAGCCGAAGTCAAAGTCGATGCCTTTCCTGAAGAAACGTTTAAGGGGCGAGTTCGTTTGATCTCACCGGAAGCGGTGGTTGAGAGAGATGTCACGTCCTTTCAGGTCAGAATTCAACTACTGACAGGTCGAGAAAAACTCAAATCAGGTATG
>JBBRMC010000467.1:0-3797 GCA_038231055.1 Leptolyngbyales cyanobacterium | reverse complement strand
AGCCCTGCTCTCCTCAGGGAGAGGGATTTAGGGTGAGGGCAGTTTGCGGCATTTCTATAGTTAATTAGATCTGTTTACTTACACTCCTTTAGGCTGATAGCTTTCTACCACTCGTCCCGCTCCTCTAACTTGGGCGTAGTAGGCGCGGCTTACAGCGTCTCCCTGATCGGATAGTTGGTCGATGCCAATGCCATTGCGTCCTTGATCTTTGCCAGAACTGTGAATATAGCGATCGCTGCCCAAATACAGTCCGACATGAGTGGCTTTGATGGGCGTACCAAAAAATACTAAGTCGCCTGGAAGTAGCTCAGAAAGCGCTATTTTCTGCACAAATTCTTCTTGCTGATAAGCATCTCTCGGCAGTCGAATGTCCACCGATGCAAATGCGGCTTGCATTAAGCCAGAGCAATCATAATTTGGGGCTACCGTTCCGCCCCAGAGATAGTGATTAGGAACCGCGATCGCAGCCTGAGTAAATGCAATCACGTCTGGAATTCGCTGTTGAATCTCTGCCTCTGACCATACGGGCGCGTGATAAACCCTGGTAGATTCTTCTAAAAATTGTCGATCGTCCCCCGCCAACCAGCCTGGATAGTCATCTTCGCAAAGCCGGACTTGCAGGGGAGCGTTTTGAGGAGCTGAGAGAATTTGTAGAAACCGCCCGATCGCTGCTTGAGTTGCCAAGCTATCGAGTTCCGCCGAGGTATAGAGATTGAGGTTAGCTTTAGTGAGATACTGCATACAACTATCGGTAAACAAACCAAGTTAATTATTAACGGCTCACGCCTCAACGATTGATCATGACTTTCTTCCGCAAAGACGAAAAATTGCAAACATTGGGCGATCGTATTCTCGAAGTCACTCGGTCAGAGTTTCCGGGTTTAGCACAAAACCAAATTGCCTTGACGTGGCTAGTTTATGACCCTCCCGTTTTTGTTAATACTGGGGGAGCGATCAATCCCCATGAGTTTTGGAAGCAGTCAGTGCGGGGCTTTAGCTATCGAGGAGTCGAGCGCATCTACCCGGCTAGCGTCGTTAAGCTGTTCTATCTGGTCGCGGCTCATGAGTGGCTAGAGAAAGGCATGATTCAACCATCTAGCGAGTTTGAGCGAGCGCTCCGCGACATGATCGTTGATTCAAGCAATGATGCGACGAGTCTCGTGATGGATATTTTGACAGGCACCACTAGCGGACCCAACCTTCCTGCCGCCCCGTTTGAAACGTGGAAACAACAGCGCAACATCGTCAATCGTTACTTTCAAGGGCTGGGCTGGTCAGAGTTGACGACAGTGAATCTCAATCAAAAAACCTGGTGTGACGGGGCATATGGTCGAGAACGAGCTTTTGTCGGAGACACCTTCGAGAATCGTAATATGCTCACAACGGATGCTTCAGCGCGACTGCTACACAGCATTATTGGCGGAGTTGCGGTGTCGGCTGCTCGATCGCAAACCATGATGAATTTGATGCGGCGATCGCTCAACTCGATTGATCTCAAAGCCGACCCAGACAACCAGGTGACAGGCTTCTTGGGCGAAGGGGTGCCCCAAGTCGCTCATCTATGGTCAAAAGCAGGATTAACCAGTCATGTCCGTCACGATGCTGCTTATGTTGAGTTGCCCACTCTCCAACCTTATTTATTAGTGGTGTTCACGGAAGGTAAACCCCACAGCACTAATGAAGCGATTCTTCCGTTTGTCTCTCAGCAAGTGGTTGAGGCGATGAATGTTCTCTGAGAATGCTTTTTTATCGGGCGGCGATCGAGGTGAATTTCCACGCCTACACCCGCCACGAATATGACCCTTAGACTGCTCTAACTCGCGTATATCAACCCCATGAATCAACCCTCTAGAAAACCGATTATTTCCCGGAGATCGATGCACACTCAATGGTTAGCAGGCTTGATTGGTAGTTGCATCGTGAGCTACGCCCTAGTATCTTCAGCAGCCGATCCAGATTTAATTGTGGCAACACCTACCACGTCGCCCTACAAGATTCAAGGCAAAACGGCGGCGGAGTTGCGATCGCAAATGAGTCAATTGGGACCCCTCAGCCAAGACGAGGGTAAACGATTTGATGCCTCCACTGTTTGGGATCTGGATGCTCAATTCACCTCTGGCGGCAAGAAAGGCGTTAGCTGTAAATTTAGAACCATCAGCGTTACGGTTAAAACGACCTTTATATTGCCCGACTGGGCTCCTCCGAGTGACACTCCTCAAGCGCTAATCGATCGCTGGAAAAAACATCTGGCGGCACTGCAAACTCATGAAGATGGGCACAAACAGTTAGGAATTGATGCTGGAAACGACTTTCTCACCCAATTGAAAGCGATGCCACCCGCGCCATCTTGCGACGCGTTGCAGAAGGTAGCCGCGCAAAAACGGGACGCGGTCAAAGCCACGTTTAAGCAGAAGCATAAAGCCTACGACGCATCGACCAATCATGGTGCTAGTCAAGGGGCTGTTTTTCCCTAGACCTGATTTAGAGGGTCACTACGTTGCGGTCCTGAAAATCCTCTTTCTTGAATCTGCAACGAGCCAGAACCCGATTCATCCTCATCTTTATCCTCTGGCTTAGGAGACATTGAGAGCGGTTGCACACTGCTATCTTGCGGGTCGCCAACCAGTCCACCGAGAGGCACTTTTACCGGAACGGCAGCAAGGTTTAGAGTGCCTGCCAGATTGGTGGACGCAACCCATTGTCCGGGCTGCAACCCCATTAATGCAGCATTAGCAACGACCCGTACTTGCAGCTCACCCGGATCGGCGTAGGTGCCTAGAGTGACTAACCGGGCATACACTTGTGGGCTAATCTGGCTCCACGGCGTATCGGCTGAGCTACTAACAGTGGTCTGTCCCGTTGGGACAAGTGCACGAGACAAAGACTCAAAATTGTTGCCATACCGCATCAAAGTTTCACGGGTTTGGCGTAAAGAGACGATCGTTTGTCCGACTGTTCCTAATCGTCCTAGAGAAGAATCCATTGAGGGCAACCCTGGAATCGTGCCAGAAAGGTTACTCCACATCGATTCAATTCGCTCATAAAAACTCTGCGACAGCCGTGATTTGTAGTCAGGTAGAAGTTGATCGACGATCGCCCGCAGTTCTGGGGTCAATTCCTCATACTTCATGCCAGATTGCAAGTTCCACGACAAGACTTGCAGTTGACTGTGAGGAAGGGATGTTCCTGCCGATCGGGCATTTAGTGCCGTGATGATATCCGCCGATTTCCCTTTTAAGGGCGCTAAGAGATAACGGTGTCCGGCGGGACTGTGAGCAGACACTTTCATGCAAAAGACATTCACTGGAATCCGATAATCTCCCGGCGGAAGAGTGACTGAGCCGTCGGCTGTGCTGCGAATTTGCGAAATCACTGTAGGCGGCATGGCTTGGGGCTTAAATGCCCGCCCAGGCAATTGCTTCACTGTTGGAAACAGCGCCTCACTACTCGATGAGATAGGAGACTCTTTGGTTAAGGTGCCACCCAGGGTTTTAATGAGTTGATCCGAGACTGCCCCCTTCAATACATCCTCGATCGAGCCACCCGGAATCGGCAAACTTGGGATGGGTAGACCGAAGAAACCAGCCGTTAGAGTCGCTGCTTGCACCGACGGCGTGGGCAACCCGATCGTGAGGGCTGCAATCCCGACTAGCAGACTACTGGGCAAAGATTGACGCAATCGCTGACCCCACGGTGGATTGTCATTTATTTTATGCTGATCAATCCTGATTGGGGAGAAGTGTTTGACCATGATCAATCCTCGTCAGTCGTCTAACCCATCCATCTTATGCTCGATT
>JBBRMC010000466.1:0-3804 GCA_038231055.1 Leptolyngbyales cyanobacterium | reverse complement strand
GCATACCCGAAGTCGCTTGGGGAGAATCCCACCTCTGGTTTGGACGACGCAAGGACTCCAGGTTAAGTGGTTTCGTTGAACCAAGAATCCCCGTCGATTTATCGCTGGGGAGTGTCAATATCCAGCATCTCCTTTTGTGTATAGTCCCAGCGCTACAGGTTCAGCAGGTGGAGCGTTTCGCTTCACGGATGCCGAACCTGTTCCTGAACCTTCTGCCTCTGTGCTCTCGACAGTCTTTGCCTTAGGTCTAGGGTGGTTTTACCATCGCAAATGGGCTGCTCGAAGGAGTTTTGTTGTCGAACGTTAAATCAAAGTGGCGCTACCTATCCTGAACTGTTATATCGCTTTTGCAGACATTGGCACCGAATCTATTTCGGTGAAACTGCAAGATTGACGTTGAGGAGCTAGGATCAATTTTTAGCCAATCGAAAGGGCAAAGAAATGAGACAGTTGTTGGAAGTATTGAGTGCAATATCTCCCTTACGGCGGCATCAACTTCTAGAAGAAGCTCGTCAGCGCAGGAGTATTGACCCCAATTCTGTTGGTGTAACTGTTCCTGATTTCTCGGCTCATTCTTGCTCAACCTGCTCCTACTTCATGCGTGGAATCAAGCTGGGTGAGCCTGATGTCTGCAACGCTTTCCACAGTTTGCGCCAGAATGTTTATAGGGCAAATGATTGCCCAGACTGGGAGTTGAAGAAGTGAGCTATGTGCTGCTCCTGCCTAACTGGGATGTCTGGTCGATCGATACTGAATTCGATTACCTTGAATAGTCTTAATCAGATTCCTCGATTCAGTGCTAACCCTGTTTGAGCGATTTCTGAATCGAGGAAATTGACTATCTCAAGACAACGCAACGTCCCAAACAGGAACCTGCCACCTTATTAGTTAAAGGTTGCGTGACTTGCCGGCGCGCTTCTCAGAGAGCTTTCGATAGGCATCTTGAGCAGCGGGTTTTACTTTGTCCCACGCCAGCCCTGTTTTCCCGTGGTTCCTGACATATTCACTTTGTAGCTCAGGTTCAATTTCGTCAAACTCTTTCTCAGTGTGACCATACCGAGAGAACGCATCATAGCCAGTTTGATAAGCGGGGGCATAGTCATCATAGGTTCGATCCGGCTCAAAATAAGGGCGGGAGGTGTGATGGGCACGCCAATATTCATGTTCGACGCTGGCATCAATGACTTCAGCCGTTTCTTTGCCCAATAATCCGCCAGTGACTGCCCCGATCGCGGCTCCTACGACTGCTCCGATCGGACCACCCACCGCGCCACCTACCAATGTCCCGATCGTGCCTGCACCTGCTGCACCTAGTCCAGTTTCGACGGGGTGAGCACCCGGTTCTCCCGTAAGGGGATCAGGATGAGAAGTAGGCTCGTCTAAGGGTTTTTGAGGATCAATCATGATGTCAGTCTCCTAGATAATGTATTGATAAATGAATAGATAAAGGCTAGACTTCTGAACGAGTTATAAGGCTTCTGCCTTAGCTGAGATCTTGCACCCAATTAGAACTCCCTCGTGGCTAGCATTCATCCGCCCGTGATTGAACATGGTCTAACGGTGCGAAGCCCCCTCAAGGGACTGAACGAGAGATTGAGGCAATCTAGTCCATTTCAATGGACTTCGCAAGGCTAGCCCGGAATTCCATTCACGGGCGGGACACAATCGCAGTGAAGAGGCTGGTGCAGGATTCCAGTTACCTCTTTGAATAACAAACTCGCCTTATGTTATTACTCCTTTTTTGAGCAGAAAATTCATCTACTTTTAGACAAGTCTTTTTTTGTCTAGAGGGATCGTCACAATCTAGAGGAATAGTCACAATTAAACAAAGTCATATTAAAGATTTCTCTGATGAATGTCATAACTTTACTTTTCTTCACCCTTTTCGAGTAGGAGCCTTCGCTATTTCTAGGGCAAAATGAAGCAGTGTTAGACAGTTTTAGAGGACTCTGCCCTGATGCTGGACTTTCTCAGAGCATTCTTAACGTCGCACAGCTTTTGCCCAGCAATATTGCGTCGATCGTTGAAGAAGAGAGACAGTTTCCCTCCGCCCAAATTTAACGTTGCGACTCATTCCAATTCTGACGATCTGACTAGCCAATCTTCTAATGATCGTAGTTTGAATGAGAACACTCAGCAGCGATACGCGGCACAACTCCAGCAAGCACTAGACTTTGAATCTCTACTAAAGCGCATCACCGACAAAGTGCGTGATAGTTTAGACGAGACTCAGATTCTTCAGACAACGGTGGCAGAAGTAGGGTTGGGGTTGGGGGTGAAGCGTTGTCAGGTTGCTCTTTATCAATTGGAGCAAGACACCACGACGTTTCAGTATGAATATTCTGAGTCCTTTCTGTCTTTGCAAGGAACAGTCTTGCCGATGTCTGCTTCCCCGATTCTCTATCGTCAGTTGTTGCAGGGCGAACACTTTCAACTCTGTCTCGTTTCTCCTGACCCAATCCAGGGTCGTGTGACGACGCTGTTTTGCCCGATCGCCGATGAGCAGGGAGTTTTAGGGGATTTGCGTTTGGTCAACGATCGAGACTATGTGTTTGGAGAACTGGAACTGCGTTTGTCTCAACAAATTGCTAACCAGTGTGCTACCGCCATCCGTCAAGCGCGGCTCTATCGCACCTCTCGATCGCAAGTGGAAGAATTAGAACGGCTAAATCGCCTTAAAGATGACTTTCTCAGTACGGTTTCTCATGAATTGCGGAGTCCGATGGCGACGATTAAGGTAGCAATTCAGATGTTAGATCTCATGCTGCCGCAAGCTAAAATTCTGCCCATTCACGAAAAGCTAGAGCAGTATGTGAAAATTTTGCAAACGGAGTGTGACCGAGAAATTGAACTCATCAATGATTTGCTGGATCTCGCCCGATTAGACGCGACCATTCAGCCTCTAAACCAAGACTTAATCTCTCTCACGGACTGGATTGTGCAGGTGTCTCAAAGCTTTGATTTGCAGATGTGTGAGCAGGGTCAGATGCTCGTTGTTGAAGTCGCACCCAACCTGCCGATGATTATGACAGACGAGTCTTGCTTAAAGCGAATTTTGACAGAGCTACTAAATAACGCTTATAAATACACTCCTCCTGGTGGGACTATCTCTGTCAATGCTCACACAATGGATACGCTGATTCAGATCCAAGTCTGCAACACGGGGGTTATGATCTCAGATGCTGAACTGCCCCACATCTTCGACAAGTTTTACCGCGTCCCCAACCAAAATCCCTGGAAGCACGCCGGAACCGGGTTGGGATTGGCGCTCGTTAAGAAGCTAGTGCATCGGTTGGCTGGAACGATCGAAGTAACAAGCTGCCCCGCTCAAACCCAGTTCATTCTTCAGTTTCCTTTGCAATCTGGCGAAGAGACAAATCTGGAATTTCCGGTAAGGCAAGAAATTAAGAACTGAGCCAAAACAGTTGGAGGTGAACGTGGATCTCACAACATTTGACATAGTTTCCTAATACGCAAAATTCCCGGCTTCTTTAGAAACCGGGAGTCTAAACGGCAAGAGGCTAAAGCGATGACAAGGGGGCATAAGCTGACTCAAACGAAGCTGCGAGGACTTGTGTGTACACGGTAGCCTAATAAGTCGGGTTGAGTGCCAGAGCGTTATTCAACGTTAGCGAAAGATCCGTTTGAGGATTGACCACCAATACCTCTGCACTGCTGCGTCTCAGCAAGAATTGACCCAACGCACCTAAACCGCTTCCAATCAAAACGTTGGTTTTAGAAATGCGACGATTGCCCGTGATGCCTCCGATAATGGCAGCAGCACCCGCGCCAATCCCAGCTCCG
>JBBRMC010000465.1:0-3815 GCA_038231055.1 Leptolyngbyales cyanobacterium | reverse complement strand
GCCCAAAGGACAGGCAGAAGTGACCAATTATCGCACGGTTAAAATGCCCTCTGACGCTGAGGTGCCACTGTTTGTGAAAGATCAGTTTAGCGATTTTTATAAATCTACATTTACGACGGCTTACGATCGTGAAGGCAAAAACACCGCTTTTCTAGAGTACGCCTGGGACATGAGCAATTGCGATCCCTGTTCTTCTGAGCCGTTAAACCGTCAAGAGTTAAAGCAAGCGGGTGTATTCTGGCTCGATAACCCTAGCGATGGTTCAACGTTTATTCCTCCGAGTGTCCCACGTTCTAATTTCAATTCATCAAGCGTGTTTATTACACGATTGCACGTACGTTACACTCGCGATAAATTTCCTGAAGATTTGATGTTTCAAGAAACCTCGAATCGCGATTCATTTCAAGGGCGATTTGTGTTGCGTCATGCATTTACGGGCGAGATGAACTGTTCGGCAGGGAGACCCTATCAGCGATCGTTGTATCAGCGTTCTGAGCAACAAGCTCAAACTCTTGCACGGCTCACAGGTTGGAAGATTCAGGACATTCGTAAAAAGATTCCCCAAATTCAAGGTCAAACGCTTCCCTGGTGGCAACAGCTTTGGGCGTTATACCCATTCTGAAAATTCTTTTAGCCGAGCAGCATCCGCATTTTGTAGCGACGCTTTGAGAGATTGGGAACGCTAGACCTACTAGTATTCTCAATCTCCTTAAAAACAGATTCATGCAGCACCCGCAAGATAGACAGGCAATTCTGACTCAGGAAGTCCTTTTGCATCGCATCACGACTCGAATTCGGCAATCGCTTGATTTACAAGAAATTCTAAGCGCAACCGTGGCAGAAGTCCGATCGTACTTAGGCACCCATCGCGTCAAGATTTACCAGTTTAGCCCCGACGCTCATGGAGTCGTCATTGCAGAATCTATCCAAGACGATCGCCTCCCATCTCTGCTTGGGCTAAACTTTCCCGCCGATGATATTCCTCCTTATGCACGAGAGCTGTTTGTTAGGGCGCGACAGAGATCGGTGGTTGATCTCACCTCGCACGAGATTGGCATCAGCCCGCTCAACTGCCCAGAAACCGGGAATCTGATCGAGTCGCAAGATATTCGCTATCGTCCCGTCGATCCGTGCCATGTCGAATATCTGACGGCAATGGGCGTAAAGTCTTCAGTCGTCGTGCCGATCGTGCTAGAGATCCGCGAAACGGGCAAACATCAGCCCCCGTCTCTCGACTCGTCAGTTCAGTTGTGGGGTTTGTTGGTGTCTCATCACGCCGATCCTCGCGTCGTCACTGAAAAAGAACTGCAATTCATTCAGGCAGTGGTCGATCAGATGTCAGTGGCGATCGCCCAATCGATCCTTCTTAAGCAGGTGCGTGGACAGGCGCAGCAACAGGCGCTCATTAACCAAGTCACTGCCCTGCTTTACACGAGTCCTACGGTTCAACTACAAGCCGCACTAGAAGAAGCGGTGTCTGCGCTTCAGGGTGAGAGCGGTCGGCTCTATTTACTGCCTGACAGCGATCAGATTAGCGAACTCTACACTTGTGGAGCGCAACCGAGACACCTTGAAGGGAATCGTGCGATCGAAGAAAACCGCCTCTGGCATCAGTATTTGTTCTCAGCGATCAATCACCAACCTGACGGCATCAAACCTTGGTCGGTTGAATGGATGCGATCGATCTACAATCTGAAAGAACCGCCGCACGACTTCTCCTCAGACTCTAATCTATGGATCATGAATGATCTGTATAAAGAACCTTTATTTAGGACACTCGCCCCTTATTTTCAAAACACTCAAATTCGCGGCTTGATCATTATCCCCCTGCACTATGGGTCAGAGGTGGTAGGCTGTTTGACCCTTTGCCGCAACGAAGTCAATACCGAAATCCTTTGGGCAGGCAGTCACGAC
The DNA here is from genome assembly GCA_038231055.1 of Leptolyngbyales cyanobacterium. GTDB lineage: Bacteria > Cyanobacteriota > Cyanobacteriia > Leptolyngbyales > Leptolyngbyaceae > Phormidesmis_A. The sequence goes on along the minus strand of JBBRMC010000465.1, from coordinate 1,901 downwards.
CCCGATACCCGCCAACTGATGGCGCGTCAGTCATTTGAGACCTGGCAACAGCTTAAAACGGGGCAAGCTCAACCCTGGACAGAGGGCGATACGAAGCTAGGGCAAGCGCTAGGAGAGAAATTCTCAAATGCAATCAAGCAATATCGTCTGTACCAACAAGTGCAAGCGCTCAATAGTAATTTAGAGCAGCAGGTGCAAACCCGCACTCAAGAACTCCAGCAGTCAAACACGAAACTGCATAAGTCAACCGCAGAGTTGCAACAGGCATTCGATCGCCAGCAGACCCTATCAAAAATCATCACTAGGATTCGAGAATCACTGGAACTGGATGTGATTTTTAGAGCCGTGGTCACCGAAGTTCGGCAGGTGCTTGATGCCGATCGAGTGGTCGTTTATCGCTTCTATTCAGAAACCGATCACCAAGGAGGAGAAACCGTTGCCGAAGATGTGCTGCCTGAGTTCTCAACCACTCTGAATGTCGAAATTGTCGATCGTTGCAATTCAGAAGGGTTCCTTCGCAACTATCGCCAAGGGATGATTCATGTGGTTCCTGATGTCTATAAATCTGGATGCGATGAGTGTTATCTTCAAATGCTGGAGCGGTTTCAAGTTAAAGCCAATCTTGTTTTGCCCTTGTTTAGGCAAGACTATCTCTGGGGCTTATTGTGCATTCACCAATGTCGAGAAAGCCGACAGTGGCAACCCTCCGAAATAGAATTCATCGTTCAAATTAGCCAACAGTTGGGCATTGCATTGCAACATGCGATGCTGCTCAACCAATATCGGGATCAAGCCCAAAAGTTGTCAACCGCCCTCGACTATCTCAAGCACACCCAGAGCCATCTAATTCACAGCGAAAAGATGTCCAGCTTAGGACAACTTGTGGCAGGTATTGCCCACGAAATTAACAATCCTGTAAATTTCATCTATGGCAATCTAAGTCACATGAGTGACTATATCAATAATATGTTGGAGTTATTGCAACTCTATCAACAACATTGCGCCGAGCCGTCTGAAGAGATTCGTCAACAAGCTGAAGCGACTGACTTAGACTTTATGGTGAAGGATTTACCCCAGTTATTCTCATCCTTAAATGTTGGTGCCGAACGGATTCGTGAAATTGTCCTCTCATTGCGAAATTTTTCTCGATTAGATCAGGCAGACATTAAGTTTGTCAACATCCATGAAGGAATTGACAGCACTTTGATGATCCTAGAGCATCGCACAAAAGCGAGTTCAGGGCGTGGCGAAATTGAGATTTTGAAACACTATGGTGAGTTGCCATTGGTCGAGTGCTTTGCGGGTCAACTAAATCAAGTGTTAATGAATCTCATTAGTAACGCGATCGATGCCAGTCAAGAACAGCACGATCATCAAATTGCCTCAGGTTTAGCTCCCACTCCCAAAGTGATCACGCTTGCAACTCAACAGATTAACGATGATTGGATACAAATTTCTGTCAAAGACACGGGATGTGGCATCTCAGATGACGTAAAAACAAGGCTCTTTGACCCATTTTTTACCACCAAATCCGTCGGCAGGGGGACAGGGTTAGGGTTATCAATTAGCTATCAAATTATTGAGAAGCACGGTGGAAAGCTCTGGTGCCACTCTCAGCCAGGAGAAGGCTCAGAGTTTGTGATTGAGATCCCAATTAAGCAAGTGGTGCCAACTCCACCGATGAGCAGATAATCACTTTAAGGATCGTGGATTCAATAACCTGTAAGACTTGTGAGCGTCTTCTGCCCTCCTCACGAAGTCTACCGTGTACACACAAGTTGATCCGATCCGTCATTGCCAAAACCTTGTGCCCCCTAAATCCCCCATTCTGGTGGACTTTGAGATGAAACGAGGTTTTTTTATCTTGTTCAAAGTCCCCCAATTTTGGGGGATTTAGGGGG
>JBBRMC010000464.1:0-3835 GCA_038231055.1 Leptolyngbyales cyanobacterium | reverse complement strand
GAACTCTCAAAGCATCTGGGTCTACCCTGGTGGGATAAACCTGCTCAACCGTGCTTGAGTTCGCGGTTTCCCTATGGGGAAGAGATCACGATCGCCAAACTTCAGCGAGTCGGCAGATCGGAGGTGTATCTGCGAAAGCTGGGCTGGCAAAATCTGAGAGTCCGATCGGAGGGTGACACCGCCCGCATTGAAGTATTGCCGGAGCAGGTCAAAGAGTTTGTTATCAAAACCGACTTACCAGAACTCGTTTCAGCCCTTCAGTCTTACGGATTTCTCTATGTGACGCTGGACTTAGAAGGCTACCGCAGCGGCAAATTGAACCAAGTGCTGCAATTCGCTTCGGCTAACCAAAAATAATAGTTGCCTGATCGTTTCCAGGAATTGTAGTTGCAACTCGTGTAGCTGATTATACAAACCTTTGGGAAGCGATGAATGGGAGTGGACAATAAGGAAAGAATTAGTGAGACTTTGGAGTCCTTGCGCCAAGGCTTATATACCTACGTTGAGCAGAGAATGCAGACGGTGTATGTTGATAATTGGATAGCAAGAGCTGCCACACATTTGCGAGATTATCAAAAGTTAAGACGACAAGCAAACGATATTATTCGCGAAGATGTCTCTGCTTTATTAACTGTTGTGAATAGAGAGTGGGACAATGTTTTTAGGAGTCACCTAAGCCAGTCCGATCGCGCTCTTATCAACGAGTTAATTGAAGTAAGAAATCAATGGGCACATGGGTCTACCTTCTCAACCGATGACACCTATCGAGCAATAGATAGTGTAATTCGTTTGCTCAGATCTATTTCCGCCCCTCAATCTGAAGATGTGGAAAAGCAGAGACAAGATGTTCTCCGTCTTTTATCTCAAGAGCAACCAAGACACGAAGTACGCCCCATACCTGTTTCATCTGCCGAAGAAGCTCGTATTAGACAGAGGCTTGATGAGTTGCTGAAACGCCTTCCCTTTCAAAATGCTTATTTGCTGAATCAAGCTTTAACCCACACTTCTTATAAATATGAGAATCCAAACACAGGTGATGACAATGAGCAACTAGAGTTTATCGGGGATGCTCTACTCACATTCTTAAGTGGTGATTTTCTCTACAAACGAAATCCAGAATTGAGAGAAGGCACAATGACAGTCTTACGGTCAAATTTAGTTGATAAGTCTCAATTAGCAAGATTTGCTGCTGAATTGGAGCTTGGAGAAGAGATGCACCTTGGAAAAGGTGAAGCCATTAATGGAGGGCGTAAGAATCCCTCACTACTCAGCAATGTCTTTGAAGCAGTGGTCGGGGCGTACTACTTGGATTCGGGTATTGAAGCAGTGCGTGACTTAGTTGATCCCCTTTTTGAGGAAGCTGTCACCAACCTATCTACTACCGAAGATGCAACTCCCAAAACTCAAGGTGATCCAAAGAGTCGGTTACAACAAATTGTTTTAGACAGAGAGTTTGCGAACAATCCCAGTCGTAAGCCTCCTGAATACAGGACTATCCGCTCAGGTGGGACCGACGACAAGCCAGAGTTTACGTCCGTGGTTTATGTCGCTGGAAGTGAGTATGGTCGCGGTCAAGATAGCAATAAAAAGGAAGCTGAGAAGCGGGCTGCTGAAGACGCGTTACAAAAACTTGGATTGCTCTAGCCAGAAATTACGCTTCCAAGTTGCCATTGAGCTTAACCGTTTGTCAGAGGATCAGATTTTAAGTCTGACCCTCTTTTTCTTTCTACAACTTAGGGCTGTGTTTGTGCCATTCGGTCGATCGCTCATAGGCAGACGCGACTTGAAAGATTTGGTCTTCGCGCAGCACATTGCCGACGATTTGAAGTCCGATCGGCATTCCTTGAGCATCAAATCCGCACGGGACGCTCATACCCGGAAGCCCTGCCAAGTTGACGGGAATGGTCATCAAGTCAGTTAAGTACATACTCAACGGATCAGCCGTCTTTTCGCCCATCTTAAACGCCGTTGTCGGCGCAGTCGGAGACACCAACACATCCACCTGCGAGAACGCTTGCTCAAAGTCTTGTTTGATCAGCGTTCTTACCTTTTGAGCTTGCAGATAATACGCGTCATAATAGCCTGCCGAAAGCGTGTAGGTGCCGATCATAATCCGGCGTTTGACCTCTGCACCAAAGCCTTCAGAGCGAGTCCGCAGATACATATCCATTAGATTTTCGGCATCTTCGACTCGTGCGCCATAGCGAACGCCATCATAACGAGCCAAATTTGCTGACGCTTCTGATGGGGCGATGATGTAGTAAGCGGCGATTCCATATCGGAATCGAGGACAGGAAATTTCTTGAATGTCGGCTCCAAGATCTTTGAGGTGCTCGATCGCCGCCAAAATCGTTTTTTCGACCTCTGGATCTAATCCGTCGCCAAACGTTTCGCGAATCACGCCGACTTTTTTGCCTTTGATGTCGGGCGTAAGAAATTGCGTATAATCGGGGACTTCGACCTTGAGACTTGTGGCATCTTTGGAATCGTATCCGGCGATCGCGTTGAGCAAAATTGCGGTATCTTCCACCGATCGACCAAAGGGACCAATTTGATCAAGAGAGGAGGCAAAGGCGACTAATCCGTAGCGAGACACCAACCCATAGGTCGGTTTCATGCCTACGATGCCACAAAATGAGGCAGGTTGCCGAATTGAGCCGCCCGTATCAGAGCCGAGAGACACCACACATTCATCTGCCGCCACTGCTGCCGCCGACCCGCCTGATGAGCCACCCGGTACTCGTGATGCATCCCAAGGATTTGCGGTGAGTTGGTAGGCAGACGTTTCGGTCGAACCGCCCATCGCAAACTCATCCATGTTGGTTTTGCCGACCATAACGGTGCCTGCATCGGCTAGTTTTTGCGTCACCGTCGATTCGTAGGGCGGCACAAAATTTTGCAAAATTCGCGACGCGCAAGTAGTCGGAATGCCTTGAGTGCACAGGTTATCTTTGATGCCGATCGGGATTCCTGCCAACAGCCCGATTTCCTCGCCAGCGGCGATTTTGGCATCCACCTGCTGGGCTTGCGCTAGGGCGCGATCGGAGGTGATGTGCAAAAAGCTGTGAATCGTCGGCTCAAGGGTTTGAATCCGATCGAGAGCTTCTTGGGTGATTTCAACTGCCGATCGCTCTTTTTGAATGAGTTGTTGATGCAACTCGCGGATGGATGCCATGCAATGTCCTCTCTGATTCAGCGTCCAACTTTACAGTATAGAAGGGAGTGGAGAGATGAGACAGTCTTAGTCGGCACGCTCGTTAGAATAGAGCAGTTGGCTTTAAGAGATCACTAGGAGGTAAATTGATGTCTGTACAAATTAATGCCGACATAGGAAAAGTTTTGACAACTTTAGTGATCACCAATCGAGCTGACCAAATTCGAGCCGAAGATGGAACGATTCTGCCAGAACAGGTGCGATCGGTCACTCTTAAAAACGTTCTAGTAGACACGGGTGCAACGACATTGTGCTTGCCCAAAGAAGTGATCGAGCAACTTGGACTTAAGCTTCTCAAGGAAGTGGACGTTTCAACGGCGATGGGAATTGGTAAGGCTCGAATTTTTAGAGATGCCACGATTTCTTTGAGAGAACGAGAAGGCACCTTTGAATGTTTAGAATTGCCGGGAGGTCGAGATCCGCTTTTAGGTGTGATTCCGCTAGAAGCGTTGGGCATCGAACTTGACTTGCAAAAACAGACCTTGAGAGTGCTGCCTATCAGCCCAACCGAGACCTATTTGACGATTTATGGTCATTCAATTTTAGAGGATAATTAAAAAGGTTTAAGGACTCAAACCTGCTTCACATCTGGGTTTGAAGGTAGCTCAGTGTTAAAGAAGT
>JBBRMC010000463.1:0-3840 GCA_038231055.1 Leptolyngbyales cyanobacterium | reverse complement strand
CAATCGTCCTCGATCGAGGGATGGGACGATCTGCTTATCTTTGCCCTCAAGCTGAGTGCTTAAAAACCGCTCAGAAAAAAGATCGGCTAAGTCGCGCGCTCAAAATATCCATTTCTAACCAAATCTATAAAGCCCTGTGGCAGCGACTTTTAGAGACCGATAGCTTACCTGCACCGTCTGATTTGAATCCGATCGTGTCCTCTAATCTACCCACTACTCCAAATTGCGATATCATAAACGTACTGTCATAGGGATTGATAGCCAACTCCAGCGCTTGTAAAAGCGAACTAATGGAAGGCAAGGAAAAACAGAAAATGAAGCACTACATCAGGCTCCATGCAGTCATCAGGGGTCGGGTTCGCTAAAACTGAAGTTGTCTTGACTATCCCAAGCTGGCTAACTGAGTGGTTAATTGCTCTTACGCCAAGCAAATCTTTTTCTAAAAATCTAGTTAACCTACTTTGAGGTATCAGCGTTTGCCTTTGAAAGATTTTCTTCAGTTTCAGGCTGCTAACTTAGCATTGCAACACCTAAATTTAGGGTTAGGTCATTTTTTATTGGAGTTCGACCTATTCTCAGGGTCGATAAGGGTGTGTGGGTGCGACAATAGTAGAGATGACGTAGACGGTCATTGAGGTAGATTTTCCGTCAGGTCAACCTACCAAAAATTTCAATAAACTTTTGCGGAAAAAACGTAAAAGCTATTTACAGTGAGAAACAGTCAGATTTCAAAGACTGTTTATTAGGAATGTTCTAAAGGATTTTGGGCTTCTGACCACCATCAGAGCACTGAAAAGCCGCAAGAGCATTTACAGAGTCAACCCAGATCGAATGTAGTTTTAGTCAAAACAGAAGGCAACTATGTGACAACCTGGATCGAATGAGGGAAGAGTGGATGAACAACGCCAAAGTCAGAATTTACGAGCTTTCACGAGAATTGAATTTGGACAATAGGGATCTTTTAGCGATTTGCGAACAATTAACTATTTCAGTCAAAAGCCATAGCAGCACAATCACAGAAGACGAAGCTGAAAGAATCCGCGCTGCGGCGGCAAAATATACGGCTAGTCACCCACCTTCTACAAAATCCAATCCAACTCGTCAACCCGCTAGTTCACAACCTGCTGAGATTAGAAAGAAAACGCCCTTGAATATTCAGAAGAAACAGCAAATTTTAGAAATCCGTAGACCGATTACGCGTTCTGCACCCCCTGAGCAACAGCCGGAGCTAAAAGCGCCTCCTACCCCTCAGTTAGCTCCGCCTCAACCGAGTCAGGCTCCTGTTGACCCGACGACGATCGAGTCCGACCATTTAACTGCAAAGCCAGAATTAGAACTAGAAACATCTGGGGCTGAATTGGTTGTGCCCAGCGAGTCGCTTAAGGAAACTAAACCAGAGCTTCCGGCTGCCCAGAGCGCACCTCCTCAAGCTACACCTCCCGCAACTCAAAAGGCTAGCATGGCGATCTCTGTCGAGTTGGTTGAAGAAAAACCCTTATCTCAACCGCCCGCGAGACCTGCGGCAACGTCTTCTCGTCCCGCAACGGCGACCAAGCCCGTTTTGAAGCGCGACAAGCCTGCTCCAACAAATACAGAAGCGCCTCGGAGAGATGGAAACGCAGCGCCTCAACGAGAAGTCAGCAAACCTCAGGCTGGCGCTCCGGGTGAGGGTGCCCGTCGTCCCGTTCCAGGAGGGCGACCCTCAGAAGATCGTCCAGCTCCTCGTCCGCCGTCGATCGTAGAGTTGCGTCGTCCGAAACCCGTTCAAGCTCCTCAAGACTTTGCTGCTCAAGGAGACGGCGCTGCTCTTGCCGGTCAGCCAGTTCTGCGAATTAATCGCCCGACTAGACCTGTGACCGAGGCACCTACTGCACCGGGTCCTATTGACTTACAGCTTAATAAACCGACTCCGCCAAAACCCAAACGGGCAAAAGGATGGGATGACGAGGAAGAGGAAGTTCAAGAATTTCCTAGCGACAAGGCGAAGCTTGCAGCTAAAGGCAAACGACGTGCCCAGCCCAAGATTGATGAAGATGATGATGATGATCTCGATGGGTCAGCAGACGGCGGCGTTGTAGATGCAGCTCAAATGAGCATCTCCTTGGCTCGACCTGCTAAACCCAAAGGTCTGCCTGGTCAAATCAGAGTGGCGGCGGCTCCGACTCCGGCAGCTCCCCAACGCAAAAAATCTGGCGGAACCCGCGATCGACGTGATCGACGCGATCAAGAGGTCAAAGTCGAGCGTCCAGAGACAATTATCCTCACAGGCGGCTTGACAGTGCAGGATTTGGCTCAACGCCTATCCGTTCCTGCAACTGAGGTGATCACGAAGCTGTTTATGAAGGGCATCGCGGCGACTATTACCCAAACCCTAGATATCGGCACCGCCACAATGGTCGCTGAAGAATATGGGGTTGAGGTGGAAGCGGGTGAGAAAGAAGAAGCCGCTCGTAAAGTGACTGAAATGGTCGGTGCTGAGGATCTAGAACACCTGATTCGTCGTCCTCCGGTGGTGACTATCATGGGTCACGTTGACCACGGTAAGACCACTCTGCTCGACTCGATTCGCAAGACGAAAGTTGCTCAAGGAGAAGCGGGTGGAATCACTCAGCACATCGGCGCTTATCACGTTGATGTCGAGCACAACGGGCAAGATCAGCAAGTGGTCTTTCTGGATACACCGGGTCACGAAGCCTTTACAGCAATGCGGGCACGCGGGGCGCGGGTAACAGACATCGCTGTTCTCGTCGTCGCTGCCGATGATGGTGTGCAACCTCAAACCATTGAGGCAATCAGTCACGCCAAAGCGGCTGGGGTGCCGATCGTGGTGGCAATCAACAAAATAGACAAAGAAGGCGCACAGCCCGATCGCGTCAAGCAAGAACTCACTGAGTATGGTCTAGTTTCTGAAGAGTGGGGCGGCGAAACCATCATGGTGCCTGTCAGCGCGATCAGTGGTGACAACCTGGATACGCTGCTAGAGATGATTCTCTTAGTGGCTGAGGTTGAAGATTTGTCGGCAAACCCCGATCGCTCTGCGAGAGGAACGGTTATTGAGGCACACCTTGATAAGGCTAAGGGTCCGGTTGCGACGCTGCTGATTCAAAATGGAACGCTGCACGTCGGCGACATTCTAGTAGCGGGATCGTCACTGGGTAAAGTTCGGGCAATGGTGGACGATCGCAATAAGCGAGTTCAAATTGCGTCGCCTTCGTTTGCTGTTGAGGTCTTGGGCTTAAGCGATGTCCCGGCGGCTGGAGATGAATTTGAGGTCTTCCAAGATGAGCGCGAAGCTCGTGCCGTTGCTGATGGTAGAGCAGACGATCAGCGTCAGTCTCGACTGCTGGCAGCAATGTCTTCTCGTCGAGTTAGCCTAAATACGCTTTCGCAAAAGGCGCAAGAGGGCGATTTGAAGGAGTTAAACCTGGTTCTCAAAGCCGATGTCCAAGGCTCTGTAGAAGCAATTCTGGGTTCCTTGCGTCAACTGCCTCAAAACGAGGTGCAGGTGCGGGTGCTCTATGCGGCTCCGGGTGAGATTTCTGAGACAGACGTTGATCTGGCGGCGGCGAGTGATGCCGTAGTCATCGGCTTCAACACAACATTGGCTCCGGGGGCGCGACAAGCTGCCGATCGAGCCGGAGTTGATGTACGCGACTACAACATCATCTACAAATTGCTGGATGATGTCCAAGGCGCGATGGAGGGTCTGCTAGAACCTGAAATGATTGAGGAACCTCTCGGTCAGGTCGAAGTTCGGGCGGTCTTCCCAGTGGGTCGCGGTGCGGTTGCGGGTTGCTATGTGCTGTCTGGCAAGATTATCCGTAACTGTAAGATTCGCAT
>JBBRMC010000462.1:0-3841 GCA_038231055.1 Leptolyngbyales cyanobacterium | reverse complement strand
TTTTAACTGACGATCGCCCGTCTGCACATCTACTGCCCCTTGGGTCGTCGGGTAGACATGAGGACCGATGAAGTTTCCCTTCTGATCAGCCCAATAAATTTGAGTAGGCGGCAATAATGCCCCATCGGTTTGAGACACATAGGGATCGTAGGGAGCCACCAGTTCAGCCGCGATCGCTGACAGGTAAAACACCAGCAGCAACAACGCTCCAAACTTTGCTAACGGGTTTTTCTGAAGTCTTTTCCACCAGTCCATAAGTGCTCAGGGTGAGGGGGTGCTTTGATGCTCTTTGCTGACGACGATTACCCGATCGTGATCTTCATCCTCAACCGAGAGCATCGGTTCTAGAATACTATTCTCCATTGTTTCAGAGAAGATCGACCCAGATTGGGGTGGAAGCGCGGGATCGAGAATGATTTCAACGATCGTGCGAATCACACTAGTTAGCGGAATCGCCAAAATTACGCCCAATAGTCCTGCGACTCTAGCACCAACTAGCAGCGAGGTCAGAATAATCACGGGACTGAATCCGGTCAGGTTGCCCATGATGCGCGGAGCGATAAAATTATCTTTGACTTGCTGAAGGGCGATCGCGGCTCCGAGAGCTTGCAGCGCTAACCACCAATCGATGAACGCCACAACGATGCACACGGCAGCAATTCCCAATGTTGCGCCGATAAATGGAATCACTTCCATCACGCCAATAAACACCGCAAACACTAAGAAGAACGGCACTCTCAGCCACCAAAATGCTAGAGATAGCGTTATTGCCATAAACAGCCCTAGCAGCAGTTGACCCGATGCAAATCGCTCTAGGCTGTCTCTTAAAGAATTGGTTAACCGTTCCTGAATGGGGGTAGAAAGAATGCTGGTCAATCCCGTCCAGATTTTTCCACCGTCCAACAATAAGTAGAACGAGATCACCAAAATTAAAATAAAGTCCAGCACCCAGTTAAACGTGCCTAAGACCAAACCGATGCCTGTAGATGCAATTGTTTGAGCTTGTCCTTGCACTTGGGCTGAAAACTGCTGTTCTAAAAACGACCAATCAAAGCCAAAGTGACGTTCTGCACTCCAAGCTTCGAGATCATTCAACTGCTGCTGACCCGACTCAATTAATCTTGGCAAATTGGCAGTCAACTGCTGTGCCTGCAACAGAATCGGTGGCGCGATCGTCACGGCTGCAAACCCCAGCACCAGCCCTGCCAACAAATAGACTAAGGCAGCCGCGATCGGGCGGGGCAAAATTGGATGCAGCCGATCGACTGCGTAGTTGAGCAAGAAGGCAATCAATCCAGCCGTAACCAAAACGCTCAGGAGTTCGCCAAAGTAGGTGAGCGCGTTTAGGCTCAACCAACCTGTGACCAGAATTAGCAGCCAGGTAAATAAAAACTGTTGAATCGGAGAGAAGAAACGATCCATAGAGGAATCTTAAAAAAGTTTGAGCGGACAACCCATGCACGCTATCACATTCCTATCCTAATCGCTCTGTCGGGATAACCGGGTCTAGCAAGTCGCCCCTCTAACGGATTTTGTCAACCTATTCCTCAGGCTGCTCGTGCTCAATCACGAACACATTGGAATAAAGATTTGCAATAATCTGCTTGCCTTGCTGAGTCAGAGAAAGGTAGTGCAAGGCATCCTTAATATAGGGGTGAACCCCTTGCCAATAAAACTTGGGATAGTTTTTGCGAAGATCTCCAGGATGACGATAACCCAAGGCTTGATTTACGCCCGTCTCTTCAAATTCGTAATAGAGCGCGCTGATTTTCTTCAAATAGCGGGGGTCACTCAGTTGACCGATCAAATCCGAGGCGCGAATCAACCCCGGGTAGTCGATCGTGCCCTGATGATCTTCAGCCGTCGGGACGGGAAAGCGAGTCAACTCGATATTGCGTTTGACTAACTCGGAATCAATTAATTTGTGCCCGCCAAAGCGCTCATCGACAAATAGCTTGGCTCGATCGACGTGATAAGGAGTCAGCGCCGCATCTGAAGCGCCCGGAGGAAGCGTTACCATGGAGCCATTTTTTCCGGTTGAAAACATTCCATCACGATCGCGCCGACACACGCCTTTGACATAACCAATATCGTGACAGACCAGCGAGATCACAAAATGCAGCCAGTCTTCGCACGATACGCCCCCTTGCCGAATGTGACGACCCCGCAGAATTTCTTGCCCTACCAGCGTCACTAAAATTGAATGCTCAACGTTGTGATAGAGCGCATCACTGTTGGCAATATTCTCCATTGCCATTGACCCCACCCAGCCGATGATGTCTTCATAGTCAGACTTCCAGCCACCATAGGTGCGCCGATAGCCATCTTTGAGTTTGGCAACAAAGTCATCAATTAAAAGTTCGGTGGCGTTAAACATGAGGGGCACTCACTAAGAATCTGCGGACGATTTTCTCGATCTAGTCTTCCCTGGTTTGAGCAATCGCGGCTAACGGGTGCCTGACTTCCTCCGGTCAGATGATTCGATTGGAGGATGGCACCACGATCGCAACCATTCTACAGTTGGTCAGCTTAGTGCTGGTTGAATTTGGGCACACTCATTGATTCTATCGAAGTGGAAATCCACCACCCAAAACAAGTCACTATAGATTTCGGCAAGTGTTTCGCGTAAGAATATTTAGTGTGCGTCATAATTAAGAAAGATATTTATTTCACGCTAGACAAGGTTTGTAGAGGAAGCACCGTGGCATTTAATACCCTGACAGAATCTGACTCCCCTGAACCACAGCCGCCTCACAATGCAGAATTTGAGGCAGTTTCTGATGGAGTGGCTCCTCCGTCTCGCGGGCGGTTTGCTGGAACACGAGGTGTATTAGCGGGAGTAGGCATTGGCATGGCGATCGCAGTCGGTGGTATGACGTTACTCTCACAGTCTGGCAAACCTGCGGCTCCGGCGGCGACAACTCAAGAAGCTCCGGTGGCGGGTCAGAGTGTTGCAGTCGAGACAGCAAAGCTGGCATTTGTGCCCAAGACATTCAGTGCAACGGGCAGTGTCAATGCTCAAAACTGGGCACAAGTGATGCCCCAGGCAACTGGAGTGCAAATTCAGCAAATTTTAGTAAATGAAGGCGATACCGTTCAGACAGGGCAAGCGATCGCGATTCTAGACAGTTCTGTTTTACAAGACCAATTGAATGAAGCCAGAGCGCAGTTGAATTCGGCTCAGGCGCAACTTAGTTCAGCTCAGGCGCAATTAAACTCGGCTCAGGCGCAAGTCGCCTCTAATCGCTCGATCGTGCAGCAAAAAAATGCGCTGCTGAAGCAACAAAGAGCCGTTTTAGCCGAAGCGGAGAGCAATCTAAAACGCTATCAAGGTCTGCGAAATGAGGGCGTAATCAGCAGCCAAGATTTAGAGTCACGCACAACTTCAGCGACAACCGCACGAGAGTCAATCAGCGTGGCGCAGTCTAACATCAGCAGCGCTCAAGCCGATGTCGCAAAGGCTCAAGCCGGAATCACGCAAGCTCAAGCCGGAATCACGCAAGCTCAAGCCGGAGTCGATACGGCAGTGACTCGCATTCAGCAGCTTGAAACCAAAATTGCTCAGACGACAGTACGCGCTCCGGCAAGTGGGATTTTGGCAAAGCGAAACCCCGACGATCAAAAGGTAGCCGCTGCCAAAGTGGGCGAACTGACTGGCTCTAATCCTTTGTTTTATATTGTGCGAGACAGTGCCCTACAACTTCAGGTGAACGTGCCCGAAACGCTGCTTTCTCAGGTGAAAGTGGGCGAGCCTGCCAAAATCACCTCGGATGCAGACAAGCGAATTAGCGTCCAGGGGCGAGTGCGTGAGGTGGAGCCAGTGATCAACCAGCAAACCCGA
>JBBRMC010000461.1:0-3845 GCA_038231055.1 Leptolyngbyales cyanobacterium | reverse complement strand
TGTGTACACGGTAGCCCTTAGGAGAGGGAGTTTCAAGATTCTCTAGTTCCCTCTCCTAAGGGAGAGGGCTAGGGTGAGGGCTGCTTTTAAGCGGTTTTAGAGAAGTTGCACAGCGCGTGAAGTATTGATGTCCCGATAAACCTATGCGAAAGGTCTGCGAGCAGATTTAAGTGAATTCCAAGTCAAGAGCTACTTTGTTGAAGGGTAGTGGCATAAGTTATTACCTGTAATCAAAATCAACTTTCTACCAACGTCTTTCCTCTTTTCAAGAGTGGCTTCTTATGAACCAGCCTCACCTTCTAAACCTTGCTAAACATGGTAACCCAGCCGCGATCGCAGCGTTGATGAATGCAGTTTTAAACCTCCAAGAGATTCAGGCTCAAGTAGAGTTAGAAGGGCACTGTTTACGCGTTTTCCTAGAGTCAACCCAAACATTGAATCAGGCAGCGATCGTGACCTTTGTCCACAAAGGGCTAAATAGGCTTTGCACAGAGCAGATTGACACTGTTGTCATTCATTCCCAGAAAACTGGAGAATCTTTTTTCTCGTGGGTTAAAGAATTTGAGCTACAGCCCGTTGTTCAACCGATTTCAAAAGATAGCTTTGATGACTTAGAGGACTCTTCAGATCTGGACGAAGCAGAATTTGAGATAGATGAACAGACAGAAAATGAGGTGTCCATTCCGTCCTATTTTCGAGCCTACTCAGTGCTGTTTGTGATTGCCGTGGTTGTGGGTTTTATGTCAGGCAGCACGATGGCTGCTTTAATTTCAACCTCGAAGGCAGACAACCAAACGACAGCAACCGAGACAGAAGGAGGGTTGCTAGGGGAGAGTGAGCTTAAGCAAACGCCTCAAGAAAAGCAGCAAAAGGCTGAGAGCTATCTTAAGGCGATGAATGCTGCTCAAACCAAGTTTTTTGATGAAAATAAGCGGTTTGCTAGCAGCTTAGAAGAACTTGAGCGATCGACGAACTTAATTTCTCAAAGCTATGACTATGCTTATAAGTTGAAAATCGCGAATGCGTCTCGTGCTGAGATTGCAGCCATCCCCAAAGCAGATGGGTTAAGAAGCTATGTCGGCGTGGTCGCGGTGACTGAGGAAAAGACTACAACTATCATTTGCAAGGTAAAACAATGGTCAGATGAGGCGCTGCCCATTCCTGAATCTTCAAAAAATCTAACGTGTCCGAGCCGCTCTGCTCAAGTGAATTAAGACGGAATTGCAATCGGAAACGTGGTGAACAGGAAAACGGCGACGACCGCGATCGCTAACACGCCCTGAATCAAATTACCCACCAGCGAACCGACCACAATGCCGACTCCTGCTTTAATGGCGACTTTGATGTCTTTGCAATAAATAAACTCCCCGACGATCGCGCCTAACAGCGGTCCTAGCAAGATGCCAAGTAGCGGTCCACCAAAGGGCAAAGCGGGCAAAAGACCGAAGAATCCTAGAAATAGACCGACGATCGCGCCAACTTGTCCCCAGTTGCTAGCTCCTGCTTTTTTGGCTCCCCAATAGGTTGCTAAAAAATCGATGCCGATGCTGCCAATTAGAACGACGATCGCGACTGTCAAAGCGACCCCGACACTGGCAAATCCTTTCACCAATCCCCACGCGATAATTCCAATCAAAATCAAGCTTGTTCCTGGAATGCCGGGGACGACTGCGCCGATGATGCCCACGACCATGAGGGCGACCAATGACCAATAAATAACGATCGTGGATGTCATGGGATAAGTCGGGTGAAGGGTTATTAATACGGTAGCGTGAATTAACCTTTGGCGGGTTCAAGATGCTGGCTGAGGGTATTGTCAAGCTTTTCTGCGATCGCGGCAACCCAATTCTCATCTTGCTTGGTGTAACTGCGGGGAGCATTGGCTGCCAGAATGAGCGCTCCTTCAGTCCCGATCGGCTGACAGATCACGCCCTGCGTATTTTCTGGCAAATAATCAAACTCAAAGCGTCCTGGGTAGATGGCGAGAGCAACCAGATAAATAGGCTGATGTTTGTCTAACACTCGTTGTAAGATAGCTCCGGGTTTAACCTCAGCACTCGGACTGAGAATGCCGCGTCGCAGCAAAACTGTGCCCCGATGCCAAACCACGATCGATTTCGTAACCGTGTTTGTTAAGAGAAGATGCGACATCCAAGCTAGCTCAATTTTGACGGCATCTGGCAAATCGGGTGCAAGCTCAAAGCCTTGTTCACCGATTAGCTCAACGCTTTCGGGCGTTCTCGACTGGACTCGTTGCCAAAGCAGCCCCGTTAGAATCAGCAGCGCACTGAGAATGACTCCTAACGCATCCGATCGTGCCTGTGAATCGGTCAAATTTGATGTCAAAAACCGATTGGTGAACAGTAGAATACCTGCTATTGTGCCAACTACGATCGGCAGTTGTCTCAGCACTTGATTTTGATCGGGTTTCGCCATTTTTTCTCGCTCAAATCTCTCAATCCTCTTCATTTATTCTGACAGGAGACGTGGCTTGCTAGAACTCTTTGGCTCTGAACTGGTGTCGTTGTGGCTAAATGTGGCAGGAGTGGCGGATCTCACTTCTTTAAAAGCGATCGAGCTAAATAGATGGCAAGAAACGCCCGATCTCGGTGCAGAAACCGCAATGAAGCAGTATCTTAAACAGCTTGCTAGTCAGGGGGTGACAGAGACAACTCAAGGAGTTTGGCTTCAGTCAGGTGCTCAGTCATTAGCCAATAATCAAGGAACGACTCCGCTCCCTGCCGCTTCGATTACCAAAGTTGCCACCACGTTAGCCGCGCTAGAAACCTGGGGTGCCGATCACCAGTTTGAGACGTTGATTTCTGCCACGGGTGTCATTCAAAATGGCGTTTTGCACGGGGACTTAGTGATTCAAGGCGGAGGCGATCCGTTGTTTGACTGGGCGGAGGCGGTCGAGTTGGGCAATGCACTCAACAAAATCGGCATCTCTCGCATCGCCGGAAATCTGCTGATTGTCGGCAACTTTATGATGAGCTTTGAAGACGATCGCACCAAGACTGGAGAGTTGCTGAAACAAACGCTCAACTCAAAAGCCTGGGATGACGATGCGAAGTATGAGTATGAGCAGTTGCCAAAAGATACGCCCCATCCTAATGTCGAGATTAAAGGGTCAGTTAAAGTTGCCGCAGCAACCGAGCGACCTCCTAAACAAATTCTGCTGTTGCGACATCGGTCTCTACCGCTCACCGATATTCTTAAACGGATGAATGTGCATAGTCAAAACCAGATGTCTCAGATGTTAGCCGACAATTTGGGAGGCATTCGGGCAACCGTTGAGAAAGCCGCTAACGCCGCTGGAGTTCCTGCCGCAGAAATTCAGCTTGTGAATGGGTCAGGGTTGAGCATGGACAATCGAATTTCTCCTCGTGCAGCCTGTGCGATGTTTGCGGCGATCGACCATTACATTCATCCGCGCAATCTTACGATCGCTGATCTGTTTCCCGTTTCCGGGTGGGATCGCGATGGAACCCTAGAAGACCGAGATATTCCTCGATCGGCGGTCGTCAAAACGGGCACGCTCAACGAGGTCAGTGCTTTAGCAGGAGTTTTGCCCACTCGCGATCGTGGGTTTGTCTGGTTCGCGATCATCAATCGGGGCACCGACATCAGCAGTCTGCGAAAGCAGCAAGAAGTCTTTCTCAAATCGCTACAGCACCAGTGGGGCAGTGTGCCGTCGCCGACCATGATTGAGCCAAGCTCTTGGGTAGGGGCGAGACGCGCCACTCTAGGCGCATCAGTCCGCAATGAGATTGTTTATGGTGGTTAGCAGCGAGTATGAGTAGACTATTAAGATAGTTTGAGCAAGTCCTAAGTTACGTTGCGTT
>JBBRMC010000460.1:0-3845 GCA_038231055.1 Leptolyngbyales cyanobacterium | reverse complement strand
TTGCCAGCTTGCGCTTGAATGTAGCCAATCCCAGAAAAGATTCGCGGGTTTTTCTCGTCTAAAACGGCGGCTCTTTGAAACATCGACAGCGCATTTGCCCAGTCTTTGGCATCAACCAGTTCACGTCCCTTTTGCAGCAGATCATCTAGCTGCTTGGGCTGATCGCTTGGCTGAAGTTCAGTTGCTTGAGCGCAGACTCGTTGAGGGGGTAGTACAAACATTGCTCCGATCAGGCAGCAAATGAACGCCGATCGCCAATATGCCTTTAAATGGTTAGCCCGGTGGATCATGAGTCATGAAGAGTGAATTAAATGGCGTTTCGCATCATCAGATAGGATGAATTTAATGCCAATCTACGCCGAAAGACAATCCATCAGGTGATTATTCTTGCTGTCTTGACGAAAGAGTAGACGGCTGCGAAATCGCTAGAGATGCTACCATTGCTGAGTTTTTGTGAGAGGAACTCCCATGATTGTCACGACAACCGATGTGGTTCAGGGAAGCACGATCGATGCTTACTTAGGCATTGTCACGGCTGAAGTGGTCTATGGCAGTAATGCGCTACGCGACTTCTTTGCCGGAATTCGCGACATTATCGGTGGACGCACCGCAGGCTATGAGCGAGTCTTTGAACAAGGGCAGCGAGAAGCCATTGCTGAGCTTGAACACCGTGCCCAACGACTCGGCGCAGATGCTGTAATCGGAATCGAGATTGATACAGGAACAATCAACATCGACCAGCCGGGATTCTGCTTCTAATCACTGCCACGAGAACTGCTGTCAGACTTCGTTAATTCCAGTTTTAAGCATCGTTTGCCGTCTCTTAGTTCACTCCAACGATAGACTACGACACTCACTCCACTGGTAGAGATATCCGACCTATGCAAGGGGTAAATTGGTTCTCAAGTGTAAATCTTCTGCAAAAAACTATCGCCTTAAGGAGCTAATCAATATGGCTTATGCTAATAGACCTGTGGTTGACCAGACTGTCGTTCAACCTGTTGGTGACTATCACGATCGCGTCCGTTGGGGTCCGATCATCTCTGGTCTTTTTGTCGCGCTGGCTTCTCAACTGATTTTAAGCGCGTTGGGTGCTGCCATTGGTGCAACCACGATCGCTAACTCTGGTGCTCCTAGAACTGATTTAGGCGGTGTTAGTCAAGCCGTTGGCTGGTGGGCGATTTTGAGTTTGCTGATTTCGCTATTTTTGGGTAGCTGGGTGATGGCGCGGGCTTGCGGTCCCATGAATCGCAGCACAGCACTGCTCAATGGAGCAATTTTGTGGGCAACCACGCTTGCTTTAAGTGCATGGTTGCTCACAAGCGGCGTGACGGGCGCGTTTGGCTTGGCTGCATCGTCAGCTTCTAGCATCGCAGGAGGCGCTCTACCTCAAACCGGAGTTCCTAACGTCAATCCGACCACGATTCCTATCCCCACGGCTCAAAACACTCGCGACATTGCAGACGGTGGGGCGAAAGCTGGCTGGGCGTTTGTCTTAGGTTCACTGCTGGGCTTGGTTTCTTCATTAATCGGTGCTGCTGTAGGTGCTCGTAGCCCTCGCACCGTCACAGCTTACGTCGAGCCAACCATCACTCGATAGACACCGGACTCTAAACTGTTCAACGTCGGTTACCCCTTGCTTGAGATGCTTGAGCAAGGGGTTTTTTGAGCTAATAATTTGAGCTAATAAAAAAGCAGGAATGCAATTACTACATTCCTGCTTTTTGAACGGGCTAGGAGGGATTCGAACCCCCGACACCGTGGTCCGTAGCCACGTGCTCTAGTCCACTGAGCTACAAGCCCTTGTGTTGATAGAATCATCATACTATCACTATGCACCAGATGACAAAGAATTCTTCGATTTCTTCTGAAAATTCGGCTTCTGAACCGTCCCTTAGTCATCTTGACGCTGACGGACAGGCGCAAATGGTGGATGTGTCTGGTAAGTCGGTGACTGTGCGGCAGGCGGTGGCAGTCGGGCGAGTGCGAATGTTGCCAGAGACGATGAGCACGATCGCAGCAGGCGATGCTCCCAAAGGCGATGTGTTGGGAACCGCGAGACTGGCGGGAATTATGGCAGCTAAGCAGACGGCAAATTTGATTCCGCTCTGTCACCCATTGCCGTTGCAAAAGGTCGAAGTGGTCATCACACCTGATGCAGATTTGCCGGGATATCACATTCGAGCTGAGGTCAAAACCAAGGCAGAAACCGGAGTTGAAATGGAAGCACTCACGGCTGTTTCTGTCGCGGCGTTAACGCTTTATGACATGGCAAAAGCCCTAGAAAAGTCGATTCAGATTGAGCAAATTCATTTGGTGAGCAAAACGGGCGGCAAGTCAGGTGACTATCAAGTTAGCAGACGCAAAACCACGGATTAGTTTGAAGTCTCGATCGTTCGATAAAACGTCAGCGCCGTATTTCCGTAACTCTTTTGACGACAGATTTCTAAACCGGGAATCTCAACGCTCAAAGCCTTCGGACTGTGTTCGGCAGCGAGTTCTCCCTGAGGGGCTAATAGGTGATGATGAACGATCGCTTCAAGCACAGGCTGATATAACCCACTCGCATAAGGCGGATCGAAATAGATGCGATCGAACATTTGACCTGATAGTTTGCCTAAGCGCAGCAGCACTTCACCCCGCATCACTTGAAAGGTTTGATCAGGTTTTGCAACCTGTTGCCAATTTTGCTGGATCACGTCACAAGCGCGGCTCGAGCGCTCAATTCCCACAACAACAGACGCGGCACGGCACAAAGCTTCTGCGCCCATTGAGCCGCTTCCGGCACACAAGTCTAGCCAGCGGCAATTCGCGATCGTGCCTTGCCAAATGTTGAATAACGCTTCTCGCACTCGCGACGAGGTTGGGCGAGTCTCCTGTCCTGGAAGAGTTTTAATCAGTCGATTTCCATAAATTCGCAAACTCATTTTGTGGCTAGGGGCTGACGATCGAGCACTAATTGCACAAAATTAGACAGCACGTTTAGCCCACTGGTCGAAGATTTTTCGGGGTGGAATTGGACTGCCATCAAATTGTTGTCCGCGATCGCCGCGGTCACGGTTTGACTTCCGTGCGTGATGGTCGCGGCTCGAATGTGCGGATCGGATGGCTCCACGTAATAGGAGTGAACAAAATACATCCAGGGATCGGCAGGAAGCTGATGCCACAGTGCGCAGTCAGGTTGCGTCAACTCCAATTGATTCCATCCCATGTGGGGAATTGTGATTCCAGGTTCGTGACGAAATCGCTTCACTATGCCGGGAATAATGCCCAAGCCTGGTTCACTGCCTTCTTCACTCGCGTCAAACAAAATCTGTAAGCCAAGGCAAATGCCCAAAAAAGGTTTGCCACTCGCGATCGCTCTCTTGAGGGGTTCTTCTAAATGGCGCGATCGCAAGTGCTGCACGGCGGGATCAAAAGCCCCCACGCCCGGAAGCACGATCGCATCGACGTGTTCAATCTCTCGTGAAGAATCTGTAATTTTAGCTGTTGCCCCGGCATTCTCTAACCCTTTGCAGGCAGAGTGCAGGTTTCCCATGTCATAATCCACCACTGCAATGACTGGCATTGGTTTAACCCTCGATCGCTCACTATTAAAGATTGTAGTCGGTTCGTCTGGTCACAGCTTTTGATAATCTGATCTACTGTCTCGTATTATCTACTGTGTATACACAAGTCTTGGTCACTACGTTTCAGTCCCTTCAGCCCCCTTGTATCTTAAGAGTGTGGTAGACCGTCCCCCCTAAGATTCTTGAAATCGAGATTTAGCTAGGGTCACCACACGGCTTAAACTCAGAACCACCTCGAATTATCGGCAGGGAACTAAGACCTTCTAAGTATCCCGT
>JBBRMC010000459.1:0-3847 GCA_038231055.1 Leptolyngbyales cyanobacterium | reverse complement strand
GCTCATCGATCGCCAGCTTCAGAAATTGGATTTCGAGTATGTTTAAACGTTGATGGACATAATTCTGGTGATATTGGTGTTTTTATTCCAGAAAATCAGTGCTTAGAATTCATTGTAGCTTTAACTCAGGTATATCTTCAATATACGCAAGATTATTATTCTGGCAACGGTCGTAAGCCTCGGTTTCGTAATCTCTTAGCGAGTTGGGGTGTCGGACATTGCTTAGAACGAGTGGAACACTGGTTGGGCTTTTCGTTGCAGCGAGAGACTTGTTTGCTACGATCGTTCTCCCCGTCTTATCAGCATCTCGGCATTCATCCTCAACATCAAACAGGTTTGTCCTATGTCGGAATTGCGCTACCCTTGGGTCGTCTGGAATCTTGGCAATTGCGAGAGTTAGCCGAGTTAACAAATTACGGCAGCGGCAGATTGTGTCTGACTCCGTGGCAAACGATTTTGGTTCCCGATGTTTCTGACGAGCGCTTAGGTGATTTAGAAGGGGCGATCGCTGATGTAGGACTTCACACCTCAGCCACTCGATTTGATAGTGCGTTAGTCGCTTGTTCGGGTAGAACCGGATGCGCGTCGGGATTGACGGATACTCAAACTCAGGCGTTGAGGCTTGTGGAGTTAACGACCTATTTAGATCAGCCGTTGAATATTCATTTCAGTGGCTGTGAAAAATCTTGTGCCCAACAGACTCCTAGCGATGTTGCGTTGGTTGGCATTGAGATTAAAACAGGGAATTTGACGATCGAGGGCTATGACGTGTATGTGGGCAGCAAAGACTCATCGTTTGGTCGGCGGATTCGATCGGTGAGTGCATCAGAAGTCACATCTTTAATCGAGCAGATGTTACAAATCTATCAACAGCAGCGAATGCTAGACGAATCGTTTAGGATGTTCGTAGATCGGCACTCTGTTGATCAACTGCAACAATGGTTTGAGTCACAAAATAATCAAATTTTAGTATCGCATTCGGTTACAGGTTGACGATCATGATTGACTACATCCAAGACGGAACAGAAATCTATCGTCGATCGTTTGCCACAATTCGATCGGAGGCAAATTTATCGATTTTGCCAGCCGACTTAGAACGGGTCGCCGTGCGCCTGATTCATAGCTGCGGCATGACTGATATTGTGTCCGATTTAACCGCCTCACCTAGCGCCGCAACGGTTGGACGAAATGCCCTCATCGCAGGTGCCCCAATTCTCTGTGATGCCCGAATGGTGGCAGAAGGGGTGACTCGTAAACGACTTCCGGCTGAGAATGCAGTCATTTGTACGCTTCAGCATCCCGATACGCCCAAACTGGCAGAACAGATGGCAACCACTCGATCGGCAGCCGCGCTGGAACTGTGGCGTGACCATTTGGAAGGCGCGATCGTGGCGATCGGCAATGCGCCAACCGCTCTATTTCGACTGCTGGAACTGTTGGATGAAGGCGCACCAAAACCCGCGCTAATTTTAGGGTTTCCGGTCGGGTTTATTGGTGCGGCAGAGTCAAAAGCAGCGCTAGCCGCCGACAGTCGGGGTGTGCCATTCATCGCCTTGCAGGGGCGGCGAGGCGGCAGTGCGATGGCATCTGCGGCAATTAATGCGTTAGCAAAAGAGGACGAATTATGACACACGAAACGGGTCGGTTATATGGGTTGGGCATCGGACCAGGCGACCCAGAACTATTGACGCTCAAAGCCTATCGAATTCTGCGATCGGTGCCTGTGATTGCCTATCCCACTATGGAGAATGGCAAAGTGTTAGCACGGGCGATCGTGGCAGGTTTTTTACGTCCCGACCAGATTGAAGTGCCGATGCCGTTGCCGTTCAGTCCGGTGCGATCGTCGCAGCCCCACTATGATATCGCTGCCGAAAAATTAGCAGAGCATCTCAGTGCCGGACGAGACGTAGCAGTGCTATGCGAGGGAGAACCCTTTTTGTATGGCTCGTTCATGTATCTGTTCAATCGCTTATCTACAAAATTTGAAACTGAAGTGGTGCCAGGAATCTCTTCAACGATGGCGAGTGCATCTGCGCTGGGTGTGCCTCTCACCTATCGCAATGATGTGTTATCCATTATGCCGGCTACTCTCGAAGCTGATATCTTGCGCGATCGTCTTGCCGTTGCAGATTCGGCGGTGATTATCAAATTAGGCAGACATTTCAGCAAAGTTCGAGAGGTGTTATCTGAATTGGGGTTGCTGTCACGATCGCTCTACATCGAGCGGGCGACGATGCCCAATCAGCGAATTGTTCCGATCGCGGAGGTTGACGCGGCTGAGGTTCCTTACTGGGCATTGATTGTGGTTCCCAGCCTACAAACGTCAGTTAATTAAACGAGAATCGATGAATAATGCTGCGGTGATTGTGTTGGGGCAGACGAGCGTTACGGTGGCTCGACGGTTGATGAAGGCATTACCCAACGCGACGCTGTATGGATTGGCGAATCGCACGATCGAGGTTGATGTCTCGTTTACTGATTTCGGGACAACTTTGCGGCAACTGTTTGCTGACGGAACACCGATCGTTGGACTGTGTGCGGCGGGAATTTTGATTCGCACGATCGCGCCTCTCCTCTCAGACAAACGTTATGAGCCGCCCGTTTTAGCCGTTGCTGAAGATGGGAGCGCTGTGGTGCCACTTTTAGGCGGATTGCATGGTGTGAATGATTTAGCGCGGCAAATCGCAGCCGTTTTAGACATTCAGCCTGCCATCACCACGACGGGCGATATTCGATTTCGGACGACGCTGCTCAATCCGCCATCGGGCTATCGGTTGGCAAATCCAGACGACGCGAAAACATTCATTTCAGATTTGCTGGCAGGTTCAACGGTTCGACTAGAAGGGGTTGCACCTTGGCTAAGTGAGAGTAAACTTCCGATCGCTCAGGACGCGCCTCTCACCCTCCAAATCACTGAGCGCAGAGGATGTCCAGCACCCGA
Source organism: Leptolyngbyales cyanobacterium (assembly GCA_038231055.1). GTDB lineage: Bacteria > Cyanobacteriota > Cyanobacteriia > Leptolyngbyales > Leptolyngbyaceae > Phormidesmis_A. Next base: position 906 of record JBBRMC010000459.1, on the reverse strand, counting down.
TCGCTTGGTGTATCATCCTGCAACCTTAGCGATCGCCGTTAGCCATTTGTCGGAATCGGGGGTTGAATCCGTTCATAAAATGCTTGAGGAATCGGATCTCGCGATCGAGTCCATAGCCGGAATCTTTGCTCCAGCCGATGAGATGGGACATCCCGCGCTCTCTGCCCTTTCTCAAGTGTTGCAGGTGCCGATCCGATTTCTCAATTTGTCCAACGCTGAGGAAATCGCCCTCGCTGCGGCGGGAGAATTGGGTCAACTGCTTGTCTCTCAGCCAACATCGGATGTGAATTGTGCGATCGCTCTTTCATCTCAACCCATTGACATGACCTTGATCGGGAAACCGCGCGGACAGTTAACGATCGTCGGCACCGGACCAGGCGGAGAAAAATGGATGTCTCCCGAAGTCAAAGCTGTGCTGCGATCGGCGACCGACTGGGTGGGCTACAAATTCTATCTCGACTTGGCGGGTTCTCTCCGCGAGGGGCAACAGCGCCACGATTCCGACAATCGCGAAGAACTCGATCGGGCACGATTTGCCTTAGATCTCGCCGCCACCGGAAAATCAGTTGCGGTGGTTTCATCGGGCGATCCGGGCATTTTTGCGATGGCGGCGGCTGTGTTTGAAGTGCTAGAACACGATGCTAAACCCGAATGGCTCCGGCTAGATATCCAAGTAGCTCCGGGCATCTCTGCCATGCAAGCGGCGGCGGCGCAAATTGGGGCACCGTTGGGACACGATTTTTGTGCGCTGTCTCTCTCGGATATTCTCAAGCCTTGGGCAGTGATTGAGCAACGCATTGCTGCTGCCGCCCAAGCCGATTTGGTGATGGCATTCTATAATCCGATTTCTAAGCAGCGCACCTGGCAACTGGGAAAAGCGCGGGAAATTTTATTGCAGTGGCGATC
>JBBRMC010000458.1:0-3850 GCA_038231055.1 Leptolyngbyales cyanobacterium | reverse complement strand
GTTTTTCGCTTCATTCCAGGAATGCGAGGCTTTCAGCTTAGAAACGGCACAGCGCTAATCATGAGTCCGCCGACCACGGCATCGACGCGCATCGAGACGCTAGAAGGTCAGGCAGTCGCTGAGATTCCAGCAAGCTCACCGCCAGGTGCACCTGCTGCGAATGCGTTGAGTCTGGCAATGGTCGTTCAAGTCGATGGCGTGGCGCAAAAAACGGACTTTTACAATCTCACGGGTACGCCGATCAAGATCACGGATGCTAAAGGCAATTTTATATTTATCCAAGGCGGACAAACGGTATCCGTTCTCAAAGGCACGTTAGGAGATATCAGAACCTTTGACTTGCGGACGTTTTATAAAACGAGCGGGCTAGCGTCAGGCTTAGGACCTGGGCAAGACGCGATCGTGCTCCAAGAAGCGCCGCCCGTTCAACAAACCCTCAAAGCCGTCAGAACGGCAACGCTGGCAACCTTGGATTTGCAGACCAAAGCGATCGAGGGACTCTGCACTCTTAACGGGAGAGGAGGAGCCAGCACGCTAGAGACTAATTGCATTACGACCAATTCTGACGACCCGCTTAGAGGCTATGTCGATCGTCGTGATGTCGTGACCCCGGTGCCGGAGAATCCAGTTCCGCCCGTTCCGCCCATTCAAATACCTCCCACACCGCCGATCGTTCCTCCCACGCCGCCAGTCGGCACGGTTAATAATCCGAATACTCCACCCCCCAACAATGCGGGAGTTGTCGTGCAGCAGCAAGGTAACGGCAATCAAATCCCGCCACCCGCTCCAAACCAGCCGCCCGTCCTTCGCTAGTCGATGTCATGAACTCTATTTTTCACCCGGATGATGATTATGCGTGTTTCCTCAATCGCTCTTTGTGGGCTAGTAGCCCTTGGTAGTTTTGGGCTTTCTCCGATCGCTGAAGCTGCCCCAGATTTAGTCGTGCCCACTCGTGAACTTCCCGTCAATTCTGACCCGTCGGCGTTGCCATCAGATCTGACATCCCCTGAATCAGACATCAAACCGCTTGACCCAGAAGACACTAAATCAGAAGTCGGTGAGATTCGGATTCTCGATCGTCCGGCAACCGCAGAGCGTCGTCAACCTGATGTGCAGCTACTCTTGCGGTCTTCTGTGTTTTCTAGCTCTAACATCACGTCTCTCAGCACGTTTCGCCCTAGTGACACCGTGTTTATCAATAGTGCATCGCTGTTAGCCACGCCAAAGCTGGGTGAAACAACGCGCCTGATTGCGGCGGCTGGCGGTGGGTTGGTGCGGTTTGCCAATCGCGGTGACTCAGACTATAACCTGCTCAACTTTAATGTGGCAGTGCAGCAGCGCATCGCCCCCGGAACCTATGGACAATTGGGCTGGGTGCAAGAAAATCTCTATCGATCGGGCAGTGGCGATCGACTCCTCCAAGATAATTCTCTCCAGTTTATTTTGGGTCGGCAAGATCAGCTTGGGCAACAACTGCGTCTCGACTCGTTTTATGAATTGAGAGCTAGTTTCACCAACCCCGATGATCAAAATCGCGTGGCAAATACGCTGGGTGCTCGACTGCGATATGACGTTACCCCTAAGCTGCAAGGCGCATTAGACTATCGACTCACCTTTAAGAATTTCACTCAGGTCGATCGCTCTGACACCGAGCATCAGATTAGTGCCCTGGCAATCTACACCATTAATTCTGATGTTTTTGTCGCGGGTAGCGTGTCTTATTTGTTTGGGCGATCGTCCAGTTCAGCGATCGATCTGGATAATCTATCGGTTGGCGTTAGCCTCGGTTGGAACGTGCCGCTATTTTGAGCGCTGCTAGTTTCGTTTTTCATCCATCCATTCGCCGATGAACGAGAGAGCTAAGACGATCGCCCCGGCTGCAATGGCGGTCAATCGACTGGCGATCGCCAATCCTCCATTCATCACGCTATAGAATCCGCCTAGGCTATAGAACAGACTCAGCGAGATCACGACCATTGCCGGAAGTTTGGTTTTGACAATCGTTCCGCAAACATTTTGCACGTCGTTCCGCAAACGCTCTTGGTCAATCGGATTCTGGCTGAACAAATAGCGGTTTAACCGTCCTGCTTTAATCAGTGTGAATAGTTTGCTGCGCGTCGCCAGATAGAAATCGGGACGCAGGGCAAGCGCTCGATCGAAATTCGCGATCGCTCCGTCATATCGTTCTAAGTTGCGTAATGCCAATCCTCGACCGTGCCAAAGCTGCGGCTCATCGGATTTGAGTTTGAGCGCGTGATCATAACTGGCGATCGCCTCCTCATATTTCGCAAGTTTTCGTAGGGCTGCGGCTTGACGGCTCCAGAGCATAGACGTAGGTTCTAGAAACAAGGCGCGATCGTAGCTTTCTAGGGCATCGTCGTAGCGCTTTAACCCATAGAGCAAATTGCCTCGACGACTCCAAGCATCGGCATTGTTGGGCTGCGACTCAATCACCCGATCGTAGCTGGCAAGCGCATCATCATAGCGACCAAGATTCCAAAGAATAGTGGCTCGATCTCGCCAAGCATCTGCCAGATTTGGATCGGATAGGATGGCTTTGTGATAGCTTGCCAGCGCTTCTTTGCGACGCTTTAGACTCTGCAAGAGATTGCCTCGATGCAGCCACGCTTCTGCATTCTCAGGATCGTACTTTAAAGCTTGGTCAAAACTGACGATCGCAGGCAGCGATCGCTCCATCTGTTTCAGCGTCAGTCCGCGACCGATCCATGCCTCTACAAAATCGGGCTGTAATTCTAACGCTCGATCGAAGCTGACTAGCGCCGCCTCATTGCGACCTAATTTGTGGAGGGCAACGCCTCGGCTGGACCAAGCTTCTTCACAATCAGGCTCAAGGTCTAGCGCCCGATCGTAGTGCTGAAGCGCAGTTTCAAAGTCGGCTGCGTCTGCAAGCTGCTTACCTTGTTGCAATTGCCAAGACAGCGATCGCTCAGTCGATTCTTCAGGCAGAAAATCTTCCATAGAGAGGGTCACGCACAGATAGTATTAGAGATTAGGGAGTTATCACTCCTGCACCCCGAATTGTTTAGGACATTTGATCATGAGCGTAGAAACTGACCCCGTAAAAATCATGAAACAGCAGGTGGGAGCCGCCGCCGCCGCCAGAGTGCAGTCTGGTTCTATTGTAGGGCTAGGCACTGGGTCAACAACTGCCTACGCGATTCAGGCGTTGGGCGATCGCCTCAAGTCAGGCGACCTCAAAGATATTAAAGGCGTTCCCACCTCTTTTCAAGCGATCGTGTTGGCAAGACAATACGGCATTCCGCTCGTGACGTTAGACGAGATTGACAAAATCGATGTCGCGATCGATGGAGCCGATGAAGTCGATCCCCACAAGAATTTGATTAAAGGGGGCGGCGCTGCCCACACGCAAGAAAAGATCGTCGATTCGCTGGCAACTGAGTTTATCGTCGTGGTCGATAGCGGCAAATTGGTCGATCAGTTAGGTTCAACATTTTTGCTTCCCGTTGAAGTGATTCCGATGGCGGTCACTCCGGTGATGAGGGCGATCGCCAAGCTCGGTGGCAAACCTGAACTGCGGATGGGTGTCAAAAAGGCAGGTCCCGTCGTCACCGATCAAGGCAATTTGGTCATTGATGTGAAGTTCGATCGCATTGACAATCCGGCTGACCTTGAGAAAACTCTCAACAACATTCCGGGTGTGTTGGAGAATGGCTTGTTTGTGGGCGTGACTGATGTGGTTCTCGTGGGAGAAATCATAGACGGAAAGCCTTCAGTCCGAGAGTTCTAAACTAATCTATCTCAGGAGTGTGGACTTAATTAATGCCGAGATCCTCGCCCTCCTCACGAAGCTACCGTGTACACACAAGTC
>JBBRMC010000457.1:0-3854 GCA_038231055.1 Leptolyngbyales cyanobacterium | reverse complement strand
TCAAGTGATCTCGACCCATGTTATTGCACGCCCTGACGGAAATCTGGAATACGTGCTGCCGATTCGATACACCGAAGCGGTTGAACAGTTCCGAAGGTCGCGGGCGATCGTCCACTGACCCGTTTGTTGTACTTAGAATTTGATTGGAAGGGAGAATTTAACGATGGCTATTGCAGTTGGTATGATTGAAACTTTGGGTTTCCCCGCAGTGGTGGAAGCCGCAGACGCGATGGTGAAAGCCGCTCGTGTCACCTTAGTAGGTTACGAAAAAATCGGTAGCGGTCGCGTCACCGTCATCGTCCGTGGCGACGTATCTGAAGTTCAGGCATCAGTAGCGGCTGGCATCGAAAACGTTAAGCGTGTAAACGGTGGACAAGTTCTGTCTACCCACATCATCGCGCGTCCTCACGAAAACCTGGAGTATGTGCTGCCGATTCGATACACCGAGGCAGTTGAGCCATTCCGTGAGAGCGTGAGCGGCATCCGCCCTCTTAACCGTCCATAACGCCTGATGCAAATTGCCAAAGTTCGCGGCACCGTTGTCAGTACCCAAAAAGAGCCAAGTTTAAGAGGCGTGAAGTTTTTACTTCTACAGTTTCTAGACGACGCGGGACAGCCACTTCCAAAGTATGAAGTGGCGGCTGACAACGTAGGAGCAGGGATTGATGAGTGGGTTTTGGTTAGTCGTGGCAGTGCTGCCCGTCAAGTTCCTGGAAGTGAACAGCGCCCCGTCGATGCGGCGGTGATTGGGATTATTGACACCGTGAGTGTCGATAACCGAGCGCTCTATAACAAAGGAACTCAGTATTAACGATCGTGCAGTGCGTTGATGATAACTTAACGTACTCTGCGATCGTTGATGGTGCACTACGCTACCACTAACCATTTCAGCAACGCTATTGGATAGGCGTAAGAAAATCACGATCGAGTCATGTCCCTGCAATGAGCACGATCGAGACTTACACTGCGCGGTCAGTTAGGAGAATGTTTTATGGCAGTCCGTAGTTCTGCGGCTCCGCCCACACCTTGGTCACAATCTCTCGCCGAACCCGATATTCACCACAGCGCTTACGTTCACTCGTTCTCTAACATTATTGGAGACGTGAGGGTTGGCGAAAATGTGATGATTGCGCCGGGTACCTCGATTCGAGCCGATGAGGGGCACCCGTTCTATATTGGCGACGATACCAACATCCAAGATGGGGTCGTCATGCACGGGTTAGAGCAGGGGCGAGTCACTGGGGATGATGGAGATGCCTACTCGATATGGGTAGGAAGCCGTTCTTCGCTGACGCACATGGCGTTGATTCACGGTCCTGCTTATGTGGGTGACGACTGTTTTATTGGGTTTCGTTCAACCGTCTTTAATGCACGAGTTGGTAACGGCAGCATTATCATGATGCACGCGCTGGTTCAAGACGTAGAAATTCCGCCCGGAAAGTATGTGCCTTCTGGAGCGGTGATCACAAGTCAGCAACAAGCCGATCGCTTACCCAACGTGCTAGAAGCCGACGTGAAGTTTGCGTCGCATATTATTCATATCAATGATGCGCTGCGATCGGGTTATCGCTGCGCTGAAAATATCGCTTGTATTGCCCCAATCAGAGATGAAATGGCTACCCCTACAATGAATCAATCTCCTGCAAATGTTTCTAGCCGCTCTGCCAATGGTTCGGGCAATAGTGGCGTGATTGAGCAAGTGCGTCAACTGCTGGCTCAAGGCTATCGAATTGGCACCGAACACGCCGATGAGCGTCGCTTTAAGATCAGTTCTTGGAAGAGTTGTGCGACCATTCAGTCCGATCGCGAATCGGATGTGCTGGCGGCACTCGACTCTTGTATGCAAGAGCATAGTGGCGACTATGTGCGGCTTATCGGAATCGATACAAATGCTAAAAAGCGTGTGCTGGAAACGATTATTCAGCGTCCAGGTGCCGCACCTAACCACCTTTCTAACGGTTCCTCAAATAGCTACACAGCACCGTCTTATTCTTCTAGCAATGGGAACGGAAACGGGAACAGGAATGTGGCGGCGAGTGGCTCGATCGAGGGTTCTGTCGTTGCTCAAATTCGCCAAGTATTGAGCAAAGGCGGACGGATTGGCATCGAGTTTGCCGATGAGCGACGCTTCCAAACCAGTTCTTGGAAAAGCGCTTCCATCCAAGCCACCAACGAAGCTGGAATTTTGGCTGAAGTGCAGGCTTGCATGGGGGGTCACGCCGGGGAATATGTACGGATTATTGGCATCGATCCCAAAGCAAAGCAGCGAATTTTAGAAGCGATCGTTCAGCGCCCTGCTCACAAGCAACACATCTCAGACTCACCTGCCAGACCTGCTTCTAACGGCGGATCGGCTCCTAGTCAGGGTGCAACCCGCGCGAGTGGTAGTGTGGCTGAACAGGTTCGTCAACTGTTGTCTCAAGGGGCAGCGATCGGGCTGGAGTTTGCCGATGAGCGGCGATTCAAGATTAACTCTTGGAACAGTGCGCCTTTAATCCACACACGATCGGAAGGGGAAGCGATCGCGGCTTTAGAATCGTTTATCGGAGAGCATAGCGGTCACTATGTTCGGTTGGTTGGGGTTGACACTCAAGCCAAAAAACGGGTGCTAGAAACCGTGATTCACCGTCCGGGTAGAACGCCTGAGACCGCATTAGTCCTTGATCCTCCGGTCTACACTCCGGCTGCTACACCTGCGGGTTCTGGCTTCTCAAGTTCTTCGGCAGGAAGTCAAAAGCTCAGTCATGAAGCGGTCGATCAGGTGCGTCAACTGGTGCGTCAAGGTGCGCGGATTGGGGTGGAGTATGCCGATGCACGTCGCTATAAAGGGGGCGCTTGGCAGACAGGGGCATCGATTCAGGCAGGTTCTGAGTCTCAAGCACTGGCGGCTCTCGAATCGGCGCTGTCTGAACACGCAGGCAACTATGTTCGCTTAGTCGGCATCGACCCAAAGGCAAAACGTCGCCTTGTTGAGCTTGTGATTCAAAAAGCTGGAAAGTAACTAGCCCATCACGCGAAGGATGAAGGATGACTCTAATCAGGATTGTTGTTTCATCTCTCATCCTTCACTCCTCAATATTCTTGAACGATGTACTCTTTGCCTCTGCAACTATGTCCGATCGACACCGCCCATTATCTCGTGAGTGGCGATGTCACTATTCACGAAGGGGCAGCGATCGCGCCGGGTGTTTTGCTGCAAGCAGGCTCTGGTAGTCGGATTATCATTGGGGCTGGGGTCTGCATTGGCATTGGCTCTGTGATTCACGTTCACGAAGGGACGCTAGAAATTGGCGATGGTGCAATCATTGGGGCGGGTGTTTTACTGGTTGGTCAGGTAAAAATCGGCGATCGGGCTTGCATTGGATCAGCCTCAACGATTTTAGATAGCTCTATTGAGGTGGGCGGATTGGTGGCTCCGGGGTCATTGGTGGGCGATCGTAGCCGTTCTCCAGAGGCACTTAAAGTTACTGATACCCAGCCCGTTGCTGAAACTCCTCCTGATCTTTGGGCTGATAAAGCGCCTCCAGAACCAGAAATTACCGCTGAAGAGTCAAAAGCTGAAGAGCCAAAAGCCGAAGAGCCAAAAGCCGAAGAGCCATCCACCCAATTAAGCAATGAGGCAGCAGCTAGCGTTTATGGGCAGTCTTACGTCAATAATCTTCTCGGCAAGCTATTCCCTCAAAACCAACACAACTCTCCTAGTAATGGTCACTCTTTGAACGGGAACTCTTAGGATGGGGGCTTCTATAGAAGCAGCATGATTCCACATCGGCAAAAAAGAAACCAGAACTGAAGAGCTTTACAAACCAGTTAAGATTGAAGATAAGAATTGCCCTGTCACCCCTTCGCTGATG
>JBBRMC010000456.1:0-3858 GCA_038231055.1 Leptolyngbyales cyanobacterium | reverse complement strand
TTCGGATGCGAGTCAGCATATCTGAAATTGTGTCGTTAACCGCCATAGTTCCCTCTTAATGAAACTGCATCAGTTGTCCCGGAATGGCATGCCCAGTTCTTTAAGCAGGGCGCGACCTTCTTCGTCGGAGTTTGCAGTGGTGATGATTGAAATGTCCATACCGCGAATCTGATCGATGCTGTCATATTCGATCTCCGGGAAGATCAACTGCTCTCTCAGACCTAGCGTGTAGTTTCCTCGTCCGTCGAAGCTTTTGGGGCTGATGCCTCTGAAGTCACGAATGCGAGGCAGTGAAAGATTGATCAACCGATCGAGAAAGGTAAACATCCGATCGCCGCGCAGAGTCACCATTACGCCGACGGGCATTCCTTCACGGATTTTGAAGCCCGCGATCGCTTTCTTGGCGCGGGTCACCACAGGCTTTTGCCCAGTGATCGTCGCAATCTCGTTGATCGACGCTTCCAACGCTTTCGCATTTTGTGAGGCTTCACCGAGTCCCCGGTTGATCGTGATTTTTGCCACTTTCGGAACCTGATGGAGGTTCGTGTAACTGAACTGCTCCGTCAGCTTCGGAACGATCTTTTCTTGATAGATATCTTTTAATCGTTGAGCCATAGTTTAGGGTCCTCTTCCCTGGGCTTGGTCAGGGGCTAGTGGATGGTTGAAACGCAGAGTAGTGCGTCTCTTAGTCAATGATCTCGCCCGTCTTTTTCAACATCCGAACTTTCTTGCCGTCTGCGTTGACGGTGTAGCAGATACGGCTTGCCACTTTCTGCTTTTCAGAGTAAACCATGACGTTAGAGCTATGAATCGGAGCTTCTTGTGTGACAATTTGACCCGATTCACCTTCTTGCTGAGGTTTGACGTGCTTGGTGCGAACATTCACACCCTTGACCACGACTTTGCTCAACTTAGGAAGGGTTTGCAGGATTTCGCCAATCTTGCCTTTGTCACTGCCCGCGATGATCTTTACGGTGTCTCCTTTCTTGACGTGCATCTTGTGACGCACGACTTCTTTTTGAACCCTTGCCATTACAGAACCTCCGGAGCGAGGGAAACAATTTTGGTAAAGTTTTTGTCGCGCAATTCACGAGCAACGGGACCAAATACCCGCGTCCCTCTGGGGTTGCCGTCCTGGTTGATGAGCACGGCTGCATTGTCGTCAAACCGAATGCTCATGCCACTATCACGCCGCATGGTGTGTCGAGTTCGCACAATTACCGCACGCACTACATCGGATTTTTTGACCGCCATGTTAGGAAGGGCATCCTTCACCACGGCAATGATCACGTCACCGACTCCGCCATAGCGACGATTGCCGCCGCCGATCACTCGGATACACATCAGCTTTCGAGCGCCGCTGTTATCCGCCACATTCAGATAACTTTCTTGTTGAATCATGTCTAAGTCCCTCGTATTTAACCTTTAGCGGCAGTACCCAGGATTTCAGACACGACCCAACGCTTGGTGCGGCTGAGAGGTCGGGTTTCCTGTATGCGGACACGATCGCCCGTTTTGCACTTGTTTTCTTCATCGTGCGCTTTGTAGCGCTGGGTGTTGACGACAATTTTGCCGTATTTGGGGTGGGCGGATCGGTTCTCGATCGCCACAACGATGGTCTTATCCATCTTGTCGCTGACCACCACGCCGACTCTTTCTTTGACTGCCATTGCGATTACTCCAGTAAAAAAGGATGAAACAAAAAGGTGAATTTAGAACCAGATCTTGAGTTCAGCCTTCTAGTCTTCAGTCTTTTTCAACTGCCGCTCTCGCTCGACGGTCAGCAGTTGAGACAACTGATGTCGTGTGTGCTTGAACAGATGAGGCTTTTCTAATTGGCGAGTGCCTTTTTGCATTCTCAGCGTAAAAAGCTGCTTTTTGACGGCAACGATTTGGTCTGCCAATTCTTGGTCGCCTAGATTTCTGGCTTCTTCGATCTTAGGAAGAGGCATAGGTTAAGACTCCTCCGTGGTTTGAGCTTGACGGGTAATAAACTTTGTCTTGATGGGCAGTTTGAATGCCGCAAGACGCATGGCTTCACGAGCGATTTCTTCAGACACGCCCGCAATCTCGAACATGATGCGACCGGGCTTAACGACCGCGACCCAAAACTCAGGCGCACCTTTACCAGAACCCATTCGAGTTTCGGCGGGGCGCATTGTGACGGGCTTGTCAGGGAAGACGCGAATCCAGATTTTGCCACCTCGGCGAATGTAACGAGTCATTGCACGACGACCCGCTTCGATTTGACGAGAGGTGATCCAGGATGGCTCTAGAGCCTGTAGACCGAAATCTCCAAAGTTGAGATCGCTGCCGCGAGAAGCCATCCCTCTCATGCGACCGCGCTGCTGTTTGCGGAATTTAGTTCTTCTTGGGCTTAACATGACTCGATACCAATTAAATTCAGGAGTCAGGAGTCAGGAGTCAGGAGAAATTCTCCATCATCCTTTATCCTTCGTTCGATCGGTCTTCAAATTGTTGACGACGACGCTGTTGACGGCGGCGCGGTTGGTTGGCGGGAGGAGCGGCATCAATAAGTTCTTGACCGGGGATGATTTCGCCCTTAAAGACCCAAACCTTGATGCCCAAAATTCCGTAGATGGTTTGAGCAGTGACGTAAGCGTAGTCAATGTCAGCTCTCAGCGTGTGCAGAGGTACCCGACCTTCACGAGTCCATTCAGGACGAGCGATTTCAGCCCCGTTTAGACGACCACTGACTTGAATTTTGATCCCTTCTACCCCTGCCCGTTGAGCGCGTTGAATGGCTTGACGAACGACGCGACGGAAGGAAACCCGGCGCTCTAGCTGTTCGGCAATATACTCACCAATCAGCGCAGCGTCCGCATCAACGCGAGCCACTTCGACCACGTTGACCCGAATCTGGCGATCGGTGCCTCCCAACGCCTCTTGCAGCCCTAAACGGAGGGTTTCGATGCCAGCACCGCCGCGACCGACGATGACACCGGGGCGAGATGTGCGAATTTCTAAATCAATCTGATCGGCTTTACGCTCGATCCGAATCTCAGAAATTCCGGGCTTCTTCAAGTTGTCAAGATTTTTGGGATTTTTAGCGAAAAACTCGCGAATCTTGAAATCTTCTTTCAATAGTTCAGGATAGCGGCTGGTGTCGGCATACCACCGAGAGCGGTGATCTTTAATGATCCCTAGCCGAAACCCAGTTGGATTAATTTTCTGTCCCACGAATGCGTTCCTCTGAGATAAAGCAGTTTAAGTAGGAATAACTGAACTAGGATTCGGCTCCAGGAGCCACCGCCACTGTAATGTGACACGTCGGTTTGCGAATTTGATAAGCGCGACCCTGTGCCCGTGGTCTAAACCGCTTCAGCGAAGGACCTTGATCGGCAAACGCTTGGCTGATCACCAAACCTGCCCGATCCATTCCTTCGTTGTGTTCAGCATTTGCCGCCGCCGATCGCAGCACTTTAAGCACAGGCTCACAGGCGCGGTAAGGCATGAATTCTAGGATGATTAATGCCTCTCGGTAAGACAGCCCTCGAATCTGATCGAGAACTCGACGCACCTTGTGAGGAGACATCCGAATGTAACGTGCGATCGCTTTAACTTCAGTCGTATCAGTAGCCATAGTTTTCTCCTTGACGGGCGAGAGGCGAGGGATTGAGAATCAGGCGTTTACCCGTCACCCCTCGCGCTGCCCTTTCTCCTATCGACGTGCTTTCTTATCGCTACCTGCGTGTCCCCGAAATGTCCGAGTCGGAGCAAATTCGCCGAGTTTGTGACCGACCATTTGCTCAGAGACATAGACGGGGACGTGCTGACGACCGTTGTGAACGGCGATCGTGTGTCCAATCATCTGGGGCAAAATTGTCGAAGCTCGTG
>JBBRMC010000455.1:0-3861 GCA_038231055.1 Leptolyngbyales cyanobacterium | reverse complement strand
GTCAAGTTGTTCAGCTAATCGAGCCGTTTGATGTGTTGCTCACACCGACTTATCTACACCCGACTATTCGAGTGGGCGAGTGGGCATCGCTGAGTTCGGCAAAGACGATCGAGCGGATCAGCCAGTGGATTGCGCCCTGCCCAGCCTTTAACGTCAGCGGACAACCTGCCATCTCCCTACCTGCTGGATTTGATCCCAACGGACTCCCGATCGGAATTCAGCTAGTTGGTCGCCCCGCCGATGAGGTGACAATCCTCTCGTTGGCGGCACAGATTGAAATGGCGCAACCGTGGATTGAAAATCGTCCCAAATTTTGGTGAAATGACGGTCTAATTCTATGACTTTTGGCGAATCGAGCAACGATCGAACCAGTCTTGATATAAGTCAAGGTGGCTGGAATCGTCTAGCTCAATTTCAATCCGAATCTTTTTGCAGCCGTGTTGGGCTTGGTGGGCGATCGAGTCTAGTAACCACGCAGCCGTTTTAGGTGAAGAAAACTCACCGCTAATCATTGAATCTGATTTAGATTGCGAATGATTTGATTGATAATCTCTAAGTTCTAATCCATCAATCTCGCCCTGTCCTAGATCAATTTCTGCTAATTGTTTATAGGTTGGGCTAATTTGCTCGACAATCAATTTTTCACGTCGAACAGGAACTTCAATCATGCGAGTTTCAATCTCTTTGCGGACAATGACCTCTCCAACTTTTTGCTTGTTATAAGTAACCGCCAGCCGTTCTTCTAAAAGTCGAATGCTCTCTTCTTGCACCACGTCTTCTAACATTGAATTTGGGAGCGTGGGATGACCACTTTGAGTAACTTCTCCTGACATAGCTTTTGGAGTCGCTGTATGTTCAAGCAGTCCTTGAGCTTCAGCAGGAATCGGCTGATCTTCTAGCCCTTCTAAAGAGGTCAGATCAACTTCTTGGGTTTGCTCATCTAGGTCGGTTGCCGCAGAATATATAGACGGGTGATAGTCGGGCAGGTTTCTAATAGTCGCTTGAGTTAGCGTCACCGAAAGGGTGCGCGATCGCGATCTTACCCAACTCACAACGCGGCTAGGAATCAAGAAAGAACGCTGACCGTCATTGACATCTGGCTGAGAAACGACTAAGTGCAGACGCTGTTGGTCGTTGAGAATTAAGTCGTTAACCTCGCCTACAAAGCGCCCATCTAGATCAATAATCGCAAAGCCTTGTAACTTATTTTTTAGCTGGTCTAATCTATGTCCTAGTTGACCAGTCGCAGAAATTTCACGATTCATAAGTCTAATGGAGTTAGCTAATTTTTTGTAAAGGCATGGGCAGAGCCACTGAATAGCTCTGCCCGCCCGTTTTAAACACTCAAAGCAAGAAGATCAAACGTTTAACTAGATATCTTAGGAATGTGGATTAAATAAGATCCGGATCTGCCCTCACCCTAGCCCTCTCCCAGCAGGAGAGGGAACAAGATTTCTAGCTCCCTTCTCCCTTGGCTACCGTGTACACACAAGTTGATCGATCCGTCATCGCCAAAATCTTTCGCCCCCTAAATCCCCCATTCTGGTGGACTTTGAGATGAAACGAGGTTTTAGAAGTCAAGCCATTTATCTTGTTCAAAGTCCCCCAATTTTGGGGGATTTAGGGGGCACAAGCCGACTCAAACGAATCTACAAGGACTTGTGTGTACACGGTAGTCTCCCTTGGGGAGAAGGGTTGGGCGAGGGCTTCGCCCAACTTCGTGAGGGGCAAATTTCAGGCATTCTTAAATCTACAATCCTTAGAGAAGGTCTGAAGCGTTTCAGGCATCGACTTAGACGCGCGATTTGGTATCGCCATCAATCACAGGACGACCTTTGGTGTCAACATCCAGTTCTTCGCGACGAAGTTGCTCTTCAGCGTTTACGGTGTCTTGATCGACAACTTTCGTCACCCGCACTTCTTCCCGCACAAATGCTTCTTTGCGAATGTCAGCAGCTTCTTCGTAGACTTCCACTCGTGCGACTTCACCTTCGTTAAAGGCTTCGCTACCGGGAGTTACAGCCGTGCTGCCAGTCGGAGTAGTGCGCTCGATCACGACCCGCTCTTTCTCGACGGGTACAGAGACTCTAGCCGTTTCGGTCTCGACGTGCTTGCCAACTGCCACTTCACCTGTTTTTTGGCGAGTTTTGTCAGCGATCAAACGTTCTTGATAAAGTTTGAGGCTAGGGTTTGTGGTTTCATTGATGTCGTATAGATCGGCATCCATGTCGTAGTTGTAGGTGTCACGATCGTACGTCGGGCGAGTCGTTGTTGTGTCGATCGAGCCTGCACCCATCGAAGATCCCGTGTAGGCGGCACCCTCAACAGGTGTTGGAGTTTCCAAGCCAGCAGTCGTATCAACAGGAGTAGAACCTAGCGCTCCCGCAGCACCCATTGCGGCACCTGCCGTGGAAGGACGATAGACGTTCCGCACTTCTTCTTCTTTGTCGTAGTCAATCTTCAAGTCGTCGGTAAATTCTGGAAGTGCTTCGACCTGCTGCTTGGTCAAGCCATCTGCATAGACGTGACGAGCGCTATAGTCGATGCGTGCCCGTCCGATCGGAAGCATGACTTTCTTGCCAAAAATCCATGCGCCTGTGTTGATGATTAGATAGCGAAACCGTCCTTCTTCATCGACCAAAACGTCATTTACTGAACCAATTCTTTGATCGCCAGAATAGAGATCTAGCTCTTTAATATCTTGCCCATCGAAGTGGTCACGATAGTTAGGATCGAAATCTTTGATTTTATAAAGTGCCATGTTTGTTTTCCTCAATTTGCCTTCGTTCTTACCTATCAATAGTAGAAAGTGATTTCTCATACTTCATCTTTCTAATGACTTAATCGGCTTCTCTCTAATGGCTGACCTAAGTTCCATTTCTACAAAATGAAGCGCTTTTAGAACTTACTTTATTAAAATGAAATTAACCTTTAGGCGATGTATATATATTTATTAACAAACGTTTGAATAAGCTTGATCTGCTGTATGGAGAATTAATTGATCCACTGCTCTGCTGAGATGATTGATAAAATCATCTGTCTAGATCGCTATGGTGTGCCTAAAAATGAATACTCCATCCTGGTTGACTGTGGTGAGACAGCAACGGGCGATCGCGGTGATCCGTGCTCCTCAATTTGAACTTGGCAGACAAATGGCAAGAGCGATCTCCGCAGGTGGCATGAAGCTGATTGAGATTACTTGGGATAGCGACCGTCCGGCTCAGTTAATTCGTCAGCTTCAGTCAGAGTTGCCAGACTGCACGATCGGAACGGGAACGGTGTTGACGTTAGAGCACTTGCAAGACGCGATCGCGGCAAAGGTGGCGTTTGTCTTTACGCCTCATGTGAATATTGAGTTGATTCGTAAAGCAGTCGATCGAGAGGTGCCGATCATCCCAGGTGCTTTGACTCCGACTGAGATTGTGACGGCATGGCAAGCAGGAGCCAGCAGCGTTAAGGTTTTCCCGGTTCAAGCTTTGGGTGGAGCGGGCTATATCCGCAGTCTGCAAGCTCCCCTCGGTCAGATTCCTTTGATTCCAACGGGGGGAGTCACCTTTGAGAATGCCCAAGATTTGATCGATGCGGGAGCGGTGGCGATCGGGCTAGCCGGAAATCTGTTTCCAAAAGATGCATTGCGCTCTCAAAACTGGGCGGCAATTACGCAGCAAGCCAGCACTCTGATGAAGTTATTAAACGTTCCGGTAAATTAGCGGAATGTGATTTAAGAGCGATGTAGCTAATCTCAGGTCGTTCAAGAATTGTGATCAGAGTTTTAGAGGGTGCTGCTAGTTCATCGGCTCTCTCGTCGCCAGAAATTTGACCGTACCGCAGGGTTGCATTAGCCAGTATTCAAACACGATT
>JBBRMC010000454.1:0-3866 GCA_038231055.1 Leptolyngbyales cyanobacterium | reverse complement strand
TTAGTCATCAATGCCAATGGGGGTGATGACACCATCACAGCCGGAAATGGACTTGCTGCATTGATCTCGATCGTCGCTGACGGTGGAGATGGCAATGACACCATCCTGGGCGGCGATGGGGCAGATCTTTTACTCGGTGGGAATGGCAACGATCGGATTGCTGGCGGTCGAGGGGATGATGTTGGGTTCTTGGGTGCCGGAGATGACATCTTCGGTTGGAACCCTGGCGATGGCAATGATGTCATCGAAGGTCAAGCGGGTCTCGACACGATGCAATTCAATGGCTCCGGTGCTAATGAGCAAATTAACATTTCTGCCAATGGTGGTCGGGTTCGCTTTTTCCGCGATGTGGCTAACATCACAATGGATTTGAATGATGTCGAGCGTATCAACTTTGAGGCGTTGGGTGGCGCAGACACTATCACGGTCAACGACCTCAGCGGTACGGATGTGAAGGAGATCAACCTCAACCTGGCAGGAGTGCTGAACGGTGCTACTGGCGATGCTCAGGCGGATACCGTGATTCTGAATGGTACTAATAGCACGAACGCGATCCAAATTCTGGGGCAGGGCGGTAACCTTGCAGTGACTGGCTTACCCGTGCTGGTCAACATTCAAAAAGTGGAAGGCAACGATCGTCTAGTTATCAACGGTCTGGGCGGCAACGATACCATTTCTGCCGCTGGTCTAATCACGCCAGTCGGTCTCACATTTGATGGCGGTGCGGGTAACGACACTCTCATTGGCAGCAGCCTTGCAGATGTCTTCCTGGGTGGTGATGGCAACGATTTTGTGGATGGTCGTAGAGGAAATGATGTTGCCTTTATGGGTGCGGGTAATGATGTTTTCTTGTGGAATCCTGGTGATGGCAACGATACGATCGAGGGTCAAGCTGGCACTGATAAAATGCTGTTCAACGGCTCCAATGCCAACGAAAACATAGACATTTCTGCGAATGGCTCTCGCGTCCGCTTCTTCCGAGATGTGGCAAATGTGGTGATGGATACGAGTGGAGTAGAAGACATCACCTTTAACGCATTGGGTGGCGCGGATACCATCACGATCAATGACCTGAGCGGCACCGATGTTAATCTGATTCGACTCAATTTGAATGGTAGTCCCAGTCAGGCACCTGATGGCAGCCCTGACCAAGTTATTGTCAATGGTACGGCTGGGAACAATCCCATCACGATCGCGACTGTAAACGGTGAAATAGTCATCTCAGGACTGCCTGCCCAAGTGCGAATTGCAGGCGTAGACGCTGGAATCGATAACTTGACCATCAACGGATTGGCGGGTAATGACGTGATTGATGCCAGCAAATTAGCTGCCAATCTGTTCCGACTCACGCCCGACGGCAGACTCACGCTTAATGGCGGCGCTGGCAACGATCAATTCATCGGCAGCGCTGGACAAGACGTTTTTCTCGGAGGCAGAGGTGATGATCTGGCGCTGATGGGTGCTGGAGACGATGTGTTTATCTGGAATCCTGGCGATGGCAACGACGTTCTTGAAGGACAAGCAGGCTTTGACACGATGTTCTTCAATGGCTCCAATGTCAATGAGAATATTGATATTTCTGCGAATGGCTCTCGCGTTCGCTTTTTCCGCAATGTGGCAAATGTCACAATGGATCTGAATGATGTTGAAAGCATCAATTTCAAAGCGCTCGGCGGGGCAGACAATATTGTTGTCAACGACCTCAATGGCACCGATGCTAAGCAGGTCAACATTGATTTGGCGGGTTTAATCAACTCAAGCACGGGCGATGGTCAAGCCGATACAATCACCATTCAAGGTAGCAATGCACAAGACCTTATTCTGATCAGTAGTGTAGGCAATTTTGTGAACGTGACTGGATTAGCTGCTGCTATCAAAATCGGTAATGCTGATAATGACTTTCTGGCTATTAATGGCAATGCAGGTGATGACGCGATCGATGCTCGCGGTTTAACCACTACAACCCTGCGATTGACACTCAACGGCGGTGATGGCAACGATACGATTTGGGGTGGCGCAAACAACGACAGTCTAAACGGCGGCGTAGGGCGTGATCTGCTGATTGGTGGCTTGGGCACAGACACTCTAACAGGGGGTGCTGGCAGCGATTACTACCGCTTCAACAATCTCAACGAAGGCGGTGACATTCTCGCAGACTTTGAAGCGTCTGACATCATTCAAATCAAAGCCAGCACTTTTGGCGGTGGTTTGGTCGCGGGTCAAGCAATCTCCAATGACCAATTCCGAGTGGGGGCTGCGGCTCAAGATGCCAACGATCGCCTCATCTTCAACGGCAGCACCCGCAGCCTGTACTTTGATGCCGATGGTATCGGTGGAGCCAAGCAGACGTTGGTTGCGACTCTATCAACCAATATTTCACCGAATATCGGCGTGACCGCTGCCAATATTCAGGTGATTTGACCCGATCGTGGCTGCGATCGCGATCAGTCGTCAACGTTTAGCAATAGCGCTTTGTGTCGCAATAGAGAAAAGGTCGTCGAAGGCTTAAAGCGTGATCGCGATCGGCTTCTGAGGACTAAAAGCTGCGCCACGGCAATCTTCGCTGGAACGGTGCTTCTTCAGACGCACTCCGCCCAAATTCGTAGCGGTTGATGAGCAATCCAATCGCCACATCCTGCAACCATTCAGACTTAGAGAAGCAGATGGTTTTATGAGCTAGTCGCTTGATGCAGGTGCAAAGCGTTAGGTGCTTGCGTTCAATTTTCTGAGTATTCGCTCTACCAACAGTGTGCTGTTGCAGGTTGAGCAATCGCAGGTATGCACCTCAAATCTCCGTATCAAACTGCTCCATTGAGAAGGGTGCAATCAGTTGCTGAAGTTACTGAGGTGACTCACTTTTTACAACACAACTGCATAAGTTGCCAACATCAATCGTGAATGTATCTGTCAATCAATCAGCGATTCATCACCCAGTGATTTATAACATCGCTTTCTATCCCTCAACTATCCATTAGGAGGTTTACTATGTTGCATAATTCTCTAGATCGTTCTTCCTGTCAACTGATTCAGCGTTTAGGAAAATTAACTTTGGGTTCGCTGATATCTTTTTCAGCAATCGCCTATCCATTGCAAGCTAAGGCTGATGTCAATTCGGTGAAGTTTGATTTGTATCCCGTTGCTCAGTTCGTGCCCTGTTTGGCCAAGCCAGGATTTCAGCCCAAGGTGCATGTCACCGTAGTGCGCGGTGAACTGAATGATCATCTCAGCATTAAGCTCGAAGGCTTTAAAGAAGGGGTGAATTTTGATATGTTCTCGATCGAGAATTCGCCCCAATTACCCGATGGCAACCCCGATCCAAACTTCCAGAAAAAGTTCGGCTTGGCTTGGTATCAAACGGATCTTGAACCTGGAGCGACTTCCTTGAAAACGATTTTCTTGGATCAAATCTTTGGTGTCGATGATGCGGTCGGGTTGAAACCCGTTAATACCTTCCACTTGGGTTTTTGGTTCAACAATCCCAAGGATGCAGTGGCTTGTGGATTTGATCCCAGCAAACCAACGCCTTTCAATGGAGAGCACAAGGCCGGTCCGTTGGCCTTTGTAACGCGCCAAATTGTCGGTCGTCCAGCGAAATTAGGTCCGCTGTGCACAAAACCGAATAGCCACGGCACCTGCGATCCCTAAGCGTCTTGAGTGCTGAGTGCTAAGTTTTCATCCCGACTATCCGGCAAATCCTCAAATCCTGAGCGAGGCTTGGGTCTTGAGTGCGGGAAGCAAGTCGATACCTAGCACTCAGCACGATCTAGACCAAGATTTAAGGGTTTTAAACCAGACCCAATACCCCACCCACAAATTCCACCGCTTCAACCATTTTCGAGGTTTCTCTATGCTGAAATTCTTTAGTC
>JBBRMC010000453.1:0-3874 GCA_038231055.1 Leptolyngbyales cyanobacterium | reverse complement strand
TAAGCACCATCGCGAAGATGCTCACTCCGACAAACTCACTCCAAGTCGGCAAAATCGGTTTAGGATAGCGTCTACGCCAGCGATCGACGAGCCAAAACAAAATGCTGAAATAGGCGATCGTTACCAATCCCACGCCAAAAATTAACCAAAAACTTGTACCATTTCGACTCAGCAACAGCAGCAGACTCAGAGCCACCCACTGAAACGCGATGCTAAATCGATCGAGCACATCCAACACTGAAGACAGTGGCTCTGCGGCAATCACCCGATCTCGCACATTGAGATAGGTGCCTAAATCAACTGCCGTGACGGTGAGCAGCTCAGTCGGGTTGCGAAACGGTTGGGTTTCTCGACGTTGCACGATCGTTAATGCTTGATTTTGATCGAACCCGATCTGAATGAGCTGCGGAATCGTGGCAGTGTTTAAGTTTGTGCCAAATAAGCGTTGAAGCAATTGTTGCGACCGTAATCGTTGTGCTGTGTAATCAATTTGATTTGCGTCAGAAATCTGTTCTAGCCGCCGGAAGTTTCGCACTAATTCCCGCAGCAGGTTTTCGTTACCCTGCAACGTCGGCACCGATATCGCTTTGCCAATCTGCCCAGGGTCGCCTAAAATCTTGGCTTTATCAGAGTCAAATCGCAACCCGGCAACGTTGAGATAGGCACCTTTTGAAAATGAACAATAGCTAAAATCGGCTCGATCGAGAATGGTCGCTCCGCGCAAGTTGACGGCTCGATTAAACTGAGCTTCGCGAAAGACGACAGATTTATCAAACATGGCATCGGTGAGAAAAAACAACTGATTGAATTTGTCTTTTGTAAATAGCGTTTGTTCTCGCCATCGCGTCTGAGCAAAATCAGCGTTGCCCTGCCACTGCACTCGCGTCAGATTTGCCGATTGGTAAAAAACTGCCTGATTGAAGTTTGCGGTCGCCTGAAATTCACTACTCTGAAAGCTCACCTCACCGCGGAACTGCGTTTGATTAAAGTCTGCTTTGCCAAAAAAGATATTGTTGCGAAATAGGGCTGCTCGTCCAAAATTGGCACTCGCAAAACTCACAGGCAAGCTAAATCGAGTCTGTGACCAATCTGCCCCCGACGAAAACTGTACGCCCTGCGCCTCCATGCGGTTGAGAAAAAACGTGTTAGCGAAATCGGCAAATCCAGTGATGCGACTTTGCACAAGTTTGATGGGTCCACGAAACACCGTGATTTGGGCAGACGGTGCCTGCACTCCTTCTTTGGGCGTGATCAGCAGCGATTGAGAGAGCGTGCTAAGGCGAGAAAGGCGACGACGATCGCGCTGCAATTGCATTTTTTCGGTCGGCGTGAAGATCGGCGACAGCGATTCCCCATACAAAGGTGCCCGTAGCCCTAGTTTCCCGATCGCTAAGTCTCCCTCAATTAGCGAATAGCTCAAATCCAATCCCAACGGCAGCCCCGGACGCTGTAACTGAGCTTGCACCAAACTGTAGAACTGATCGCGAAAGGCAGCATTTTCGGGGCGTAAGTCGATCGTGGTGCCCCGAAAATCTAAAATCCGAGTGCCCTCACGGGGGACGGGCGATCGCAGCCGTTCTTGCAGCAGTTCTAATGTCAGAGGAACTCGATCCGGTTGAGCGATCGCAGCATGAGCAGAGTCAGGAAAGCCAGCCATGACCATTAACCCAATCATCAATCCGATCAGAACCGCTAGTCTTCTCACTCCTAACTCCTTGCACTATCTCACTCGCAGCAATCTTACCTGTGAACGCGATCGCCTTTCCTAAACTCCGTTATCTTCAACCAAATTCCTTGTGATAATATGGGAGACTGCACTATCCAAACTCACAACGGAAAGACTTTATCTCATGGCTCTGCTGCAACAGCGTAAACACGAAATTATCACCGATTATCAAGTCCACGAAACCGATACCGGATCGGCAGATGTGCAGGTGGCAATGCTCACCGAGCGCATCAACAAACTCAGCCTTCACTTGAGAACTAACAAAAAAGACCACGCTTCCCGCATGGGTCTGCTAAAGATGATTGGTCAGCGTAAGAGTTTGCTGGCATATATTAATAAAGGCAGTCAAGAGCGTTATCGTGCTTTGATTACACGTCTCGGCATCCGAGGTTAAGGAGAGTGCTAGCCGATGGCTTCTGATCCCAAAGATATCAACTCGCCCGATCGCTTGCCTTTTGAACCTACCCAGAAGAAAAAATCGGCGAAGACTCCTAGCAAGCCTGCGGTAGAAAAGGGTAGCAAAAAGCCCAAGCGCGAGAAGAAGCCTAACGTCTCGACTCCTGCTAAAGCCGCGACAGCCGATAAGCCTAGCGTCAATAAAGAGAAGAGTGCCCGATCTTCGAGAAACTCAGGCACGATTCCTGAAGTGGTTAGCAAACGAATGGCTCGGCGTATGGCACTTTTTTGCGGCATTCCAAGTGCTCTAGGGATGTTGTCGTTTGTGGTCAGCTATCTTCTCCTGGTCAAAAGTGGCATCAAACTACCAAACGTGGCAGTTGTTCTAGTGAGCATGGGGTTTTTGGGGTTGGGCGTGTTAGGGCTTTCCTACGGGTTAATCTCTGCCTCTTGGGACGAAGAACGAGTCGGCACTCGCATCGGTTGGGAAGAGTTTGCGACCAACTTCAAGCGCTTGAGACAGGCTTGGAAGTCAGCACGAAAACAGAAAGAAATCAGCGAGTAAGTCACAGCGTGCAGTGGGTGGTGAAGGGCTATTTAGGGCAGTCATTCATCACCCATTGTTTTGGCTTCTGAATTGTAGAAATCCTTTCATCACTAGCTTGTGCTCAAATTTCTGGTAGTCGAGCGGAACTCTCAGATGGGCACAACTTAGCAATCATTTTTGAATGGGAGCGATCGTCTTCCCAGATTGGCTAATAGAGCGTGTGTTGACCTCGCTTAAATCAGCCTCGATCGTTAAGATTAGCTTAAATTCTTAAATTCGTTTCAGGACTAAACCTCTAGAAAAAGAAATTCAGAGAGAGTCTATGCCCTGACAAAGAGGCACTCATTTGCCTAGATTCAGCGATAGTCTTTGAGTTAGCTATACTTTAGTGGAATATGACTCCACTCTTAATGCTAAGTTTTAGCAATCTAATCCATAAAAAATAAATAATGCGCTTCTACTTTTGTTTGCGGCAGAACTCTTTGTAGCGGCATTGCTGAAACGAGTTGCAGAAGAAAAAGCCAAAATCGCAGACCTATGACAAACCTCTGGAGCCAACTTTTTCAATCCGAATCGTTCATACCCCACGGACACTGTTATCTGTGGCAAACCAACTTGGTGGGGTTACACGTCATCTCTGATGCGTTGATTGCTTTGTCTTACTACTCCATTCCTATCACCCTGATCTACTTGGTGCGAAAGCGTCAAGATCTCCCATTTGAATGGGTTTTTTTGCTGTTTGGAGCCTTTATCGTGGCGTGTGGAACCACTCATATCCTAGACATCTGGACATTATGGTATCCAACCTACTGGTTATCAGGAGTGGTCAAGGCATTCACCGCCCTGGTCTCGGTGATCGCTGCGACTCAGCTTTTTCCATTAATGCCTCAAGTGCTGGCACTGTCTAGCCCAGCTCAATTAGAACGTGCTAACCACGCTTTGCAGTCTCAGGTGACAGAGCGGCTCCGAGTTGAGGCAGAGCTGAAGGTTTACCAAACTCAACTAGAACACCTAGTAACAGAACGAACAGACGAATTGACGCAGACTAATCTGATGCTGCAAGCAGAAATTAGTGAACGTAAGCGGGTTGAACAAGAGCGAACAAAACTACTGCTGCAAGAACAGGCTGCCCGGTCTGAGGCAGAACAAGCCAACCAAATCAAAGATGAGTTTCTAGCAGTTCTATCCCATGAATTGCGAACTCC
>JBBRMC010000452.1:0-3881 GCA_038231055.1 Leptolyngbyales cyanobacterium | reverse complement strand
CTGCTTGAAGATGCGCTCAACTTCAGAGTGACCCAAGGGCATTGGTTTAACGTGCCCGCGACCTCGACCATAACGGCGCTTCTGCTCCGCTCCGACAAAATTGATCACGTTGGGCGTGTTTTTGATCACCTGCCACGTATCATCATCCATCAGCATTCTCACCAAGACGTAGCCAGGGAAAACTTTTTCCGCGCCTTCTTTGGCTTTGCCGTCTTTTTGAGGTCTAAGGACGGGTGTTTCAGGAATCTGAACGTCCAAAATTCGATTGGTGACATCCAAAGTTTGGATGCGCTGCTCTAGGTTGGCTTTAACTCGTTTCTCGCAGCCAGAAGCAACTTGAACGGCATACCAGCGAGCCTTCTCAATCTGGACGGCTTCTTCGGGGTTCTCGCCTGCTGCACTATAAGGTTGATTTAAGTCTCTCGACTCGTCTGATGTATCTGATGTAAAAGTCATCCAAACACCTTCAACTGCGCCCATTGAAAGAGTTTATCTACCAGGTAGATGAGAGTTGCAGAGAGCGTCACCATTAAAATCACCGCGATCGACTCGCTGATCAATTGTTGACGACTAGGCCACACCACTTTGTCCAGTTCTTCTCTCGTTTCTTGGACAAACGTGTTGGGGTTGAAGCTTGCCTTTTGCTCTGGAATCGTTGCCTCGTCTTTTTTTGCCACAGTTTTTAAGCGCTCCGTCAGGTTTAATTTACGAGTGGTTTGCAGCACTACAGGCTTGAAAATTTGACCTGGAAGAAACCCTAAACTTTTCTCGGCTTTAGACCGGAGTAATTCAGCGCGCCATGGAGGACTTGAACCCCCGACATCAGGTTTTGGAGACCTGCGTTCTACCAACTGAACTAAGAGCGCACAAGCCGAATAACTCTAATCACTGCCTTACCTAGCTTAGCAGCTATTGGCGGTTTAGCCTTTAGCGATTAGTTGCGTTCTTATTGAAGACTAATCGCTAGAAGCTGCCATCTTAAAGCGGACGATCGAAGCGTTGTTTCAATCGGGTCGCCTTGCCCACGCGATCGCGCAGATAGTAAAGTTTAGCTCGACGAACTCGACCACGACGCAGCACTTTAATGCTTTCGATGCGGGGAGAGTGCATCAGGAAAACACGCTCTACGCCCACGTTTTGAAAGACGCGACGCACCGTGATGTTTGCCGTAACGCCTGCGCTGCCTTTGGCGATGATTACGCCTTCATAAGGCTGAGTCCGCTCTTTGTCGCCCTCTCGAATTTTGACACCCACCCGGACGGTGTCGCCCACATGGAGGATGGGAAGATCTGACTTCATTTGTTCCGCTTCGATCGAGCGGATCAGTTCCTGCGCTTTCATAGGGCTTCAAAAAACTCACAATTGCTTATCGTAGCTCAGAGCCTGTGATCTCGTCTAGAGATTCAGCCCAAGTCACATTCTACCTGTCGTAAGAGCAATCTGCACAGAAATAACCAAAGATGCGATCGTGCCAAGACTTTAGTTCTCTATAAGTTTAATTTGTAACAATCCTTAAGTCTTGCTTAAATTCGCTCGTTCATCCCCCCCCAAGGGATTGAATTCTCTAGCGGACGTGAAGTTTACTAATTCTTTATGAATCTGCCCAGTTCCCTTTATCGTTCTTGCTAATGGATGCAG
This sequence comes from Leptolyngbyales cyanobacterium, assembly GCA_038231055.1. Lineage (GTDB taxonomy): Bacteria > Cyanobacteriota > Cyanobacteriia > Leptolyngbyales > Leptolyngbyaceae > Phormidesmis_A. The sequence goes on along the minus strand of JBBRMC010000452.1, from coordinate 2,243 downwards.
CATTATTGTCATTTTCTTTCCCGCTTCGCTGGATGATGCCTCAGTTAGCCATGCACATCCCCGATGGCTTTCTGAGTTTTCCTATAATTTTATTGACATGGGTGCTGGCGATCGGACTCATTGCGATCGCGCTTAACCGAGTTCAAGAAGAGTATCAAGAACGCACGGTGCCCTTAATGGGAGTCTGCGCTGCCTTCATCTTTGCGGCTCAGATGATTAACTTTCCGATCCCTGGAGGGACATCGGGGCACTTGCTTGGCGGAACCTTTGCGGGGGTGCTGCTTGGACCTTGGGCAGGGTCGCTCGTGATGGCAGTCGTGTTTATTGTTCAAGGGACGCTGTTTCAAGATGGCGGCTTGACGGTGCTCGGAGCCAATGTTGTCAACATGGGGCTGATTGGTACGTTTGGCGGCTATTATCTCTATCGCACGATTCACTATGCGTTGGGTCGAGATAGCTTTCGCGGCATTGTCGTTGGGGCTGGGGTCGCTGCCTGGGTCAGTGTGGTCGTCGCGTCGATCGTTTGTGCAATTGAATTGGCAGCGTCAGGAACGGTTCCGCTTTTGGTAGCTCTATCAGCGATGGCATCTTGGCACGTCTTAATTGGCATCGGAGAATCGATTATTACCGTCGTTGCAGTCAGCTATATCTGGCGAACGCGTCCCGATATGTTTTATAGAGCGCCTCGCATTGCGATCGCTGATGCGTCTCGTCCCCTCTCGCCTCGTTAATAGGATTTTTATGAATCAACGAAATCGTGCATTTGTCCTTTCTGGTTTAGGAATTGCGCTCTTAATCTCAGTGTTTTTGTCTCCGTTTGCGAGTAAGAGTCCTGATGGACTCGATCGAGTCTCGCGAGACCAGGGGTTTGAGAAAAAAGCTGAGGAGCCTGTTGCTAAGAAGCTGCCCTTTTATTTAGTGTTTGAAGAATACGCGCTGCGGGGCGTTCCTGAGCCGATTGCCACTCCGATCGCTGGATTGGTCGGCACATTAGCCGCCTTCGGATTGGCTTGGGGAATCGGTAAGCTGGTCGTTCGCAATTCTGGATCGCAGGAGCAGACCCAGGACGATCGCTAACCGAATGTCTTAATGTTTATTTTTGGGTCGTTGAATGCTGTTACACATTGGAGCCTTTCGTTTAGACATTGACAGCAAAGGGGAAACGATTTGGCATCATCTCATTCCTCAAACGCGAGTGTTATGCGCGGTGCTGTTTGTGTTTGCGATCGCGCTCACCCCCAATGGTCGCTGGTGGACGTGGGCAATTTATGGAGTGGCTGTAACCGCAATTATTCTGATGAGTCGCGTCTCATTAGTGATTTTGTTAAAGCGGGTTGCTGTCGAGTTTGTCTTTGTCGGAGTCGTCATTCTTGGCACGCTGTTTCGTGATGGCGGAACGGTCTTGTGGCACTGGGGTTGGCTGAGAGTGACTACTGAGGGTTTAACCATTTTGGGAAGTGTGTCAATCAAGGCATTTCTTTCGCTGTTGGTGATGAATCTCTTAATTCTCACAACTTCGGTGCCTGCCTTGCTTCACGCCTTGACTGCTCTGCGAACTCCGCCTCTCCTTGTGGCAATTTTGGCTTCGATGTATCGCTATATTGCAGTGTTGGCTGAAGAATTTAATTCAATGCAGCGAGCAGCACGATCGCGCAATTTGTTGAGCAATCGCTCACGTCAGCGCACCGTGGTCGGCAATATGTTTGGTTCACTGTTCATTCGCACCTATGAGCGAGGAGAACGCGTGTATCAAGCGATGCTGGCAAGAGGTTATGAGGGACACCCTCCGATGGCGGACGTGCCTCAGATAAAACAGCGCGATAGTGTAGCCATCACTACGGCGACCCTCCTAGCGCTATTGGGTCAAGCAATTTACTTATTTTGATCGTTCTGTGTAGTTTGTTCTAGGTTTAATTCGATCGCTCATGCACCATAACCCAATTTTTATTCAGAGCCTTGGCTATACCTACTCAGATGGAACGCAAGCGCTCAGAGATATCAGCCTATCGATTCGAGCGGGTGAACGAGTGGCGTTAGTGGGAGCGAATGGCTCAGGAAAATCGACACTACTGCTGCATTTCAATGGGTTATTAACTCCTCAAACGGGAGAAGTCGTGGTTGGAGAACTCGCGATCGAGCCACAAAACCTGAAGCAGATTCGCAATTTTGTGGGATTGGTGTTTCAAAATCCAGACGATCAGCTATTCATGCCGACGGTTTGGGAAGATGTTACCTTCGGTCCG
>JBBRMC010000451.1:0-3881 GCA_038231055.1 Leptolyngbyales cyanobacterium | reverse complement strand
GGCACTTATCAAGCGCGCCCTGCGATTCCAGCTCAAGATATTCCCACGTTGTCAACGGCGACAGTTTTAGTGACTCGTTCTGATGTTGACAATAAACAAGTCGGACTTTTGACCTGGGCGATTTTGTCTACATCGCGTAAGTTTTCGCCGTTCTATCCTGACCTTCAGATAGGAGATCCGCGATCGCTTCTGCAAAAGGGATTGTTCTACATTCACCCTTCTGCTCAAGCGGTTTATGAGCAAGGCGATCCCCGCGATGCCTGGATTCGTTATTGGGAAAGTAACAGTGATCTGCAAGCTGGTTTGGTGATTTTGGTCGGCACCAGTAGTCTTGGATTGCTTTTGCAAAAGTTGCGGCGCGATCGCTCTAAAAAACTCATTGCTTCAACCTCAAAACGCATGAATGAGTTAAGGCAATTGCTGCCTCAAGATGCCCAACTCGCGATCGATGGCATCGAAGAACTCAGTCAAGAACACCGTTTGATGTTTATTGAAGGATCAATCACGTCAGAAGTCTATGAGGAAGTGCGGCAAAAAACCCAAACCTTCGCTGACCAGTGCCGCAACCTGCTCGAACAGCGCCGCAAACGATTTGTGCTCGATACTCTGCTGTTGCTAGATGACTGGCAAACTGCGCTGCAAGTTGAGCCGCAAGCGGCAGTGCAAAAACTAATTCAGATCAAGCAACAATATCGAGAGATGCTGCTGACTAACCAAATCGATATCAAAGCGTATATTGAGCTAATGGAATTGATTTCGGTGATGACGCTGGTTCCTCAAACGGGTGTAGTTGCGTCACATCCTTCTATCTCTCCGTCTTGAGAATTTTGGGGTTTCTAAATCAAGGAATAAATTCGCCTCTTAACTACCAGTTCTGAAGGAATCGGATTGCTTAAGTTCCTCAGAAGCAGAGAATTTAGGAGTCTTTTCGAGATTCTGTTTGCTTTCAACTCTCAATTCAGCAACGCCAGAAAATATCTCTCCTCAGTGAAGATCACTAGAATGAGTGATATTCAACCCCGACAATATTTGGTTTGATATAAACAGACTTGCTTCGGAGCGTTTTCGGCAGCCTTCACAGGCTGTTTTTTTTTGAGCTTATTTGTAATCAGATTATAAGCAGCAGTGATAAAAATAAAGACTGAGGATTTATTCACTCAGCCTTTTAACCAATTTTTAAGAGTTGATGCCCGATCGAGCACTCAGCCTTTAAGTTTCAGAGGCAGATGATTTGCTCAACATCGGGGCTAAAAACGCGACGAGTGCCCCTAGCGCAAACCCTGCTACATTGCGAAATAGAGGCAACCATTCCGAGGTGCGAGTCACCACCGGACCGACTCCAAACGCGAGAAACAAAATGCCCCAAAGCGGCGAGAAGATCAGCGCCCACTGCCATGAAAAGCCTTTCCCCTCTTGACCTTTGCGGGGTTGTCCTGCAAACCCAAAGATAATGCCCCCGACCGTAGACGTTAACAACGTTAGAATCCACTGTTCTCTCGGCAACCCCGGAACAACACTACAGCCGTTTTGACGTAGACAAATCTTGACGGCATCTAACGCTTGAATGATGGATTGGTCTTCGCCATTGTCGCGGACAAAGAATTGATTCCCAAATCGGGTCTGCAACTCGATCCAAAAAGTCCGTGAGAGTAGAGGGTAGAGGGCATCTCCAACACTAAAGTTGAGAATATTGCCTCCCCGTTGGTCTGCCACCAACATTACGCTTTTTTCGTCGAGTCCCCAAAACTGTTTAACCGCGGTTCCAGGCGTGCGATCGAACTGAGTCAGCACCCGCAATTTCCAACCAGTCTCAGCTTCAAACTCATCGAGATTCTTAGAAAGCGACTCCTCTTGAACTGCCGTTAATATTTTTGCCAAATCAATCACATTGGTAGGCTGGTCAGGCAATAAATCTGGGTTGTTATAAGCCTGTGCAGCAGGCGCGATCGTCCAGAGCGATAGCGTCAGACTAAGGACAGTGACTGCCTTCCAAAAGGGGCGAGTTAAAAAATGGTGCATTGACGGTTTGAGATAGGGGTCAGTAAAAGAGATAGGCGAATGACTGAAGCGAGGAGCAGAACAAGCGTGATCACGCTTACTTTTCTTTACATTTGTTTACTCTAATCTAATATTAGGAGTCTAAGGGGAACTGAGTCAATTTGCTGGAGAAGATTTGCTCAAAAAAAGCACCTACAAAAGGTGCCTGTGGTAATTGGTTTGTTTAAAAAACTACAAGTTACTGCTTTCAGAGCGCGTGGGTGGTGTCTCACCTCGATCGCTGGAGTCTTGACCAGTTTGAATCTCTCGGCGACCCTTCAGAGAGTCACGGGTTCCATTTCTGGCTGCTCCTGGCAGATGAGGCTCTAACCCTGACCTCTCATCGTCTAAATCATTGACTTCGGGGTAGGTGAGATGAGTGGGAGACGCATAGTGACGATCGAGTTCTTCACCAGTGCGCTCCGATCTCCGAGGCTCACTTAGCTCAATTTGGCTGCGAGTCGTTGCAGAAATGCGCTCAACGCGACGGGCTTTTGAAGTAGGCTGAGTCAAGGTTTTCCAAGCAGCTTTGGCTCCGGCAAAGAGACCTCGGCTCGTGGTTTGAGCCTTCTGAACTTGCTGTTTGACTCCAGTAATACTTTGGTCAACTTGTTTGACAACCTGACCGGCACTCTGAACTCCCTGACTCACATCATCGGTTAATTCGCTGATTTCTAGCCCAGTAAGACGAATTGCCTCCAAGGTCGGCGGAAGCTCACGATTTAGGGTGTCAAATAGCTTTTCGGCACTGCGAGCGGCTCTGCCCAACTCCTGCATGGCAGGTACCATGACAACTAAGACAGCCGTGATGCTCACCGCTACCAATAAAATAGAGAGTCCTAGCCAGAAGATGGGGTTAATCACCAGAATTTCGCCTATAGCAAACGATCGTGGAGTGGAGGCTGAGAGTCACTAGGCGGTTCCCCTTCAGTGCGGTTAAGCAATTGGTGCTCGCGCTGGGTTGCTTCTAGCCCCGCAGCAATAGCTTCGCGCAAACGACCCAAGGTGCCATCCCAGTTTCGCAGAGCGGTTTCTGAAAGTCGATCTGCCTGAAGCTGCACAGTAGTGGAAAGGTCTTCTGCTAATTCTGGGAGAGCATCAGCAGATTTTTTGATTAACTGTCGGGTTTCGCGTCCGGTGCGAGGTGCGACCAAGAGACCTGCAACCGCACCAAAGGCGGCTCCAATGATCATTCCTCCTAAAAAGATTCCAGACCGATTGTTTGACATATCCCAACATTATCCTTCGTTAACTCGTCTGCACATAAGACCTTAGCACTCAGGCAGTTTAGCCCATTCTGCCAGAATCTCACTCAACCTTCCCAACCCATAGGACAGATTTCAAAGTTCTCTTCTGAGGCAGAGTTGCTGACGGGTCTGTCTTTTTTAAAGTATCTCAAGATTCGGAGTCAAAGACTTTGCTAAAGAAGATTTTTCTAGTTGGAAGACAAAGAACAGGGATTTCAAGCTTAACAAACCTAGCGTCTGGATTTGCTTTGGAGCGATCGCCGAGAGCGCTGAGGCGACGTTGAGAAAAATCGGACGCGCTGTTTCCAAATGGTTTGCCCGATGCTCAAAATTTCTAGGGCTTGTCTCGCTTTCTGATATTGGGGTTCTAGCTGCTGATATCGCTGACGAAGCTGACTCGTGCCAATCTGCCCCTTGAGAATCGCGTCAGGGGCACCGTGCAATACAGCATGAGTGTTTTTCTCAGCGACAAGCAGAGCATCGGCTGCGTTTGAGATCGCCCGCCGAAACTGCCACACTTTCCAAGCTAGATAAAAGCAAAATAGCGCGAGTAGCAAATTGATGACTATAACCGTCATTAGCATAGTTGCGTTTCTG
>JBBRMC010000450.1:0-3884 GCA_038231055.1 Leptolyngbyales cyanobacterium | reverse complement strand
GGGGTGCAAACCCATCAGGGTGCTAGTCAATTACTAGAATTGCCGCAGTCGTTACTAACTGCCCTGGAGGAATTAAGCCAGCAGGCGGGTGTGACCTTGTTTATGACGCTGCTGGCGGCGTTTCAGACATTACTGCATCGTTACACCGGACAGACTGATATTGCGATCGGGTCTCCGATCGCCAATCGTCATCGCAGTGAATTAGAGGGATTAATCGGATTTTTGGTCAACAGCCTGGTATTGCGAACCAACTTGGCAGGTGATCCCACCTTTCGCGAGGCGTTAGACCGAGTGCGAGATGTCACCTTAGCAGCATATGATCACCAAGATTTGCCGTTTGAAAAGCTAGTAGAGGGGCTACAACCTGTTCGGAGCCTCAGTCAAAATCCGCTCTTTCAGGTGGTCTTTGCGCTGCAAAACACCCCGATGGAGCAATTGATATTACCTGGGTTAGTCCTCAGTCCGTTAGAGTTAGAGACAAAGACTTCGCGCTTTGACCTAGAGCTATATGTCTGGAAGTGTGCAGATAACTTCAGGAATCTGTGGGGCAAGGGTTGGCAGCAGTCAGACGGGTTGCGCGGTGTGATTGTTTATAACACCGATTTGTTTGATTCAGCCACGATTGCTGCCCTACGACAGCAGTTTCAAACATTATTAGAAGGGATTGTTGCAAATCCAGATACTCGTCTCTCTGCACTGCCATTGTTAACGACTGGGGAACAGCAAGAGTTAATACAGCGGTGGCAGAGAAACCAATCCAATTATCCTAAAAGTGTCTATATTCATCAGCTTTTTGAAGAACAGGTCAAGCAAAACCCGACCGCGATCGCCGTTAAATTTGGGGATCAATCATTCACCTATCAGGCGTTAAATCAGGGCAGTAACCAGCTAGCGCGGTATTTGCAACGGTTAGGAATTGGTGCTGAGATGCCCGTCGGGATTTGTCTAAATCGAGGGGTCGAAGCGATCTCGGCAATGCTGGCAGTCCTAAAAGCGGGCGGAGCATACGTGCCCCTTGATCCTAGTTATCCCCCAGAAAGACTGCGCTTCATTCTAGAAGATGCTGGAATTGCAGTAGTGTTAACCCAGGCAGATTGGACAAATTCGCTTCAAACCGACAGAACTACGATCGTATGTTTGGAACAAGAATGGGACGCAATCTCTCAGGAATCGGATGATAATCTGTCGAATCCTTCTATTTGTGAAACATTAGGAAATCAACTTGCCTATGTGATTTATACCTCTGGTTCGACCGGAACGCCTAAAGGAGTCATGGTGCCGCACCGGGCAGTGATTCGACTGGTCTGTGAGACTAACTATGTGCAGATAAAACCGAGCGATCGAGTCGCACAGGTCGCAAACCTCGCCTTCGATGCAGCCACTTTTGAAATATGGGGTGCGTTACTCAACGGTGCTCAACTGATTGGTGTTAAGCGAGAGACAACACTTTCACCTGGTGATTTTGTTAGAGAGTTGCAGCAGCAGCAGCACATTAGTATCTTGTTTCTGACCACAGCGTTATTTAATCAAACGGTCAGGCAAATTCCTGATGCCTTTCAGTCTCTTAACTATGTGCTGTTTGGGGGTGAGATGGTGAATGTCGATTGTGTGCGATTTGTGCTGCGACAGGGCAAACCTCAGCATTTAATTCATGTGTATGGACCTAGTGAGAACACGACCTTTTCTAGTTGGTATGAGGTGCAGGATGTTCCAGACAATGCCACGACGATTCCGATTGGTCAGGCAATTGCTAACACTCAAATTTATTTGTTGGATGCCAATCTAAATCCGGTTCCGGCGAATGTTAGCGGTGAGATTTATCTAGGCGGAGATGGACTGGCACGGGGATATTTAAACCGTCCAGAGTTGACAGCAGAACGGTTCATCAGGACAGAATTCTCAGTTCTTTATAAAACGGGCGATCGTGCTCTTTATCGTCCTGATGGCAATCTTGAGTTTTTGGGACGAACCGACTCTCAAATTAAAATTCGCGGGTTTCGAGTGGAGTTAGGCGAAATTGAGACGGTCATTGCCCACCATCCGATGGTGCAGACGGCAGCGGTCATTGTGCGTGAGATCGATCGAGATAAACAGTTGGTTGCTTATGTGGTCTCTCAAGGATCAGCCATACCGACTGAGCAAGCGCTGCGATCGTTCCTCAAGACAAAGTTACCTAACTATATGGTGCCTGCTGCATTTGTGGTGTTAGAGGCGCTTCCCCTCACTGTTAATGGCAAGCTGGATCAGAGATCACTGCCGCCTCCTAACCTAGCTGGTATACAACCCACAGATCCGATCATTGCTCCTACTAACTCGCTAGAGGCATCTTTAGTAGAACTCTGGACTCAACTATTAGGACGGAAGCCGGGTATTCACGACAATTTCTTTGAGTTGGGCGGACATTCGCTGCTAGCGACTCAACTTGTCTCACGCATCCGAGATCGACTTCAGGTGGAATTGCCCCTACGAAGTGTGTTTGAAACTCCCACGATCGCTGAGCTAGCACAGAAGATTGAAGGTCTAAAGCAAGCGACACCAATGGATTCTAGAAATCGTTGGCAAGAGTCGGGTTCGCAACGACGCGAGGAGGTAGAGCTATGACTAACAGAACGATCGCCGAATTCGTCTCCTATCTAAAAAGCCTAGATGTACAACTCTCGATCGAGCGCGATCAAGATGCACCTTTAGACCAGACGCGGTTACGCTGCACTGCTCCAGAAGGAACGCTGACAGGTGAGTTGCGCCAGGAATTAGCCGAGCGTAAAGCCGAACTTGTCGTATACCTGCATCGCCTTCGATCTCAGGCAATTCAGCCCACTTTGACGCTGCAACCGACCGAAGACACGGTGTTTCCCCTGTCCTTTGCTCAACAGCGATTGTGGTTTTTGTATCAACTCACCCCTGATAATCCTTTCTACAATGTTCCTGCTGCCATTCTCTTAACCGGGACGCTAGATCGAACGGCATTGGAGCGATCGTTCAATGAGATTGTGCGTCGTCATACTGCTCTTCGTACTACGTTTAGAATCGTCGATGGGCAACCTGTTCAGGTTATTAAACCCGAAGTCAACATTGAGCTATCGATCGTGAATTTGCAAGGGATTGATACTAGCGAATCTGCGGAATCTCTAGCAAAGCGAGAACGCATCCGGCGATCGCTAGCAACGGCTGAAGCACAGCATCCGTTTAACCTAACAACCGATCCACTGATGCGAGTCACGTTGCTGCAATTTAGCTCGACTGAGGCAGTTCTGTTGTTGACCTTGCATCATATTGTTGCTGATGGCTGGTCTTTGGGTGTGTTGATCCGAGAACTGTCTTATTTCTACACGGCGTTGGTTGAAGGACGTACTTTTGATTTGCCATCTTTGCCGATTCAATATACTGATTTTGCTTGCTGGCAACGCAACTGGCTACAAGGAGACGTTTTAGAGAACCAACTGACCTACTGGCGCAAACAATTACGAGATTTGCCAGTTCTGCATTTGCCTAGCGATCGCCCTCGTCCTGCTGTTCAAACTTACCGAGGTGCAACCTATCCCCTGCAAATTTCCCCTACTCTCACTCAGGCGTTAGAAGCTTTGAGCCAACAATCAGGGGTATCGCTATTTATGACCCTGCTGGCAGCCTTTCAAACGTTGTTATACCGCTATACCGGACAAGAGGATATTGCGATCGGGTCTCCAATTGCCAATCGTCATCGCAGTGAACTGGAGGGGCTGATCGGCTTTTTTGTAAATAGCTTGGTACTACGATCGGATCTGTCGGGCAATCCTACCTTTCTTGAGTTGCTGAGGCGTGTTCGAGAAGTTTCTCTAGAAGCCTATGATCATCAAGACTTACCCTTTGAGAAGCTGGTAGAGGAATTAGATCCCGATCGCGAT
>JBBRMC010000449.1:0-3890 GCA_038231055.1 Leptolyngbyales cyanobacterium | reverse complement strand
AGGCACAGGCTGAGGAACTGCACTAGAGTCAAACAACTCCTCATCTAAAATTTCGTTGCACAAGTCTACGCATTCATCACAGATGTAAACGCCGGGTCCCGCGATTAGCTTGCGGACTTGCTCCTGAGACTTGCCGCAAAAAGAACATTTTAGATGGGAGTCGTATTTAGACATACCTGCCTCTTAACCTACTGCGGCGACAGACACTTCCACTTTAGGAAGATTCTGTCGAGTGATTACTTGATCAATCAAACCGTAGTCTTTTGCTTCTTGAGCTGACATGAAAAAGTCACGCTCGGTGTCTGCTTCAATCCGCTCAAAGGGCTGACCTGTGTGTTCAGCGAGTAGCTCGTTTAGCTTGCGCTTATGATAGAGGATTTCCCTGGCTTGGATCTCAATATCTACTGCCTGCCCCTGAGCACCACCTAATGGCTGATGGATCATAATTCGAGAACTAGGAAGCGACATTCGCTTGCCTTTCGTGCCTCCAGAAAGGAGGAATGCACCCATGCTAGCGGCTAAACCGAAACAGATGGTCACGACATCGCAACGAACTTGCTGCATCGTATCGTAAATTGCCATACCTGCGGTAACCGATCCGCCCGGAGAATTGATGTAAATTTGAATGTCTTTTTCGGGATCTTCAGCTTCTAGGAAGAGCATCTGAGCGACGAGGGAGTCTGCAACCGCATCATCGACTTGAGTTCCAAGAAACACGATGCGCTCACGCAGCAAGCGAGAGTAGATGTCAAACGATCGCTCCCCGCGCCCAGACTGCTCAACCACCATCGGCACGACGCTGGTCGGAGTCATAGACAGCACTTCCAAGGGGGTGTGATTGATAATGGAATGGTTGGGAGACTTAGATTGAAGCATAGAGTCAAGGCACTGCTTGAAAGCACGTTTGATGGAATTGACTGACGAAAAATTTCCGCTCTGGTCATGCACACATTATGCCTTAACTCACTTGAGACTGGGGTCGATCCTACAAAAAGACTTATCTTGGGTTTGAACTTAGTAGACATCGATTAAAGTGCCCAGTCTCAAGGAATTGTTAGCGTCTCGCTTGGAGGCTATTCGGCTTCGACGGTCGAGGCTTCGACGGTGATCGTCCCGTCGTCATCTACGTCGATCGTGTCGTCTTCAAGGTCTTCCTCTTCTTTTTTCAGGCTTCCTTCAGGAACTAGCTCAATGGTGTTGTGTTCCTCAAGCCAGGTGAGAATTTTCTCCTTGAGTAGGTCTTCTGCAACTGCTGTGCGAAGGCGTTCGGGATCGACATCGCGACCTTCTAAATCTGCCATAACTTCACGCACTCGATCGTTAACTTCGGCATCACTCGTGGTAATTGACTCCCGCTTTGCGACTTCGCCTAAGGCTAACGTGCGTTTAATGCGACCGATCGCGTCGGGACGAGAACGCTCTTTCAGCATGGGCAGCGTTTCTTGATTGAGCAATCGCTTAATATCAACGCCTTGATTTTGCAGTTGCATAGCGGTTTGAGTAATCATGAACTCAACTTCTCGCTCAACCAGGGTTTCAGGAAGCTCGGCTTTGATTTTAGTGATCAACTCATCCAAAATCGCCTGTTCTTTGTTGGACTTGGTTTTTTCTTCTGCCTCTTCGGTGAAGCGCTTTTCTAAAGACTCGCGCAAGTCAGCGATCGTTTGATAATCTCCACCGCTCGCTTCCTGAGCAAAGTCATCATCCAATTCGGGCAGTTCTTTTTCTTTTAATTCTTTAAGCGTCATCGTGAAGGTAGCCGGGCGACCCGCTAACTCTTCTTGAGGATAGTCTTCGGGAAACGTGACCGAGACTTCTTTGGTTTCTCCAGCATTCATGCCGACGATGCCATCAATAAACCCCGGAATGAATTTTCCGTCGTCTAGCTCGACTTGAAAGTCTTCAGCCTGACCACCTGGGACATCCTGCTCTTCAGCATCCTCACCCGCCGGAGTAAAGCGTCCATGGTAGTCTACAACCGCCGTATCGCCCTTCTGAGCGGCTCTTCCTTCTACGGGCACGAGCGTCGCCATTTGGGATTGATAATTGCCGAGAACTGTATCGACTTTGCCCTCTTCAGGCTTGACTTCTTCTGCTTGAACGCTCAAGTCTTTGTATTGCTGGAGGTCAACCTCTGGTTGCACATCTACCGCAGCCGAGAACGTAAGGGGATTTCCTGGCTCAAATTGAGTAATTAGATCGTCAAATGAGGAGCGCAGTTGAAAATTTCCGATCGCTTCAATTTTTTCTTGCTGAAGCGCTTCTTTGAGAGCTTTGTCTACGAGGTCTTCAACGGCTGCTGCTTTAATGCGAGTCGGACCAAAGCGCTGAATCAGCACTTGGCGAGGCACCTTTCCCTTCCGAAACCCAGGAATATTGGTGGAACGAGTAAACTCTTGTAGCACCCGCTCATAAGCCTGCTTAGACATTTCTGGTGTGATTTCAATCTCCAGACCAACCTGGCTGGCGGGAAGTTTTTCCTGGGTGACTTTCATTGGCGTATGAGTTGCAAACGATATACAGTTTTGTGAGGGGGCGAAGTCTAACGATCGTCGCTGAATCCTTATATTAAAGACCTTTCTTTGACTACGGTTGCCTCAACGAGACAAACGGTCAAGCGAACAAAGCTTATAAGACTACCTTATTTGAATCGCTACTTCCTTCTAGGAGAGCGACTCTAGATCTATGTAACCACGTTCCATAGACCGAATCAGATTCAACAACCTGAAGAAATCCTTGGACATCGTTGACATCGCCGCAGTTAGCCATACTAACCGATTCTCGATCGGCTTGACTCATTTCCGCAGTCGAATTTAAGAATCTATCCGAGACGATTTTCAAGCAAATTTACGTTAACCTTTTGCATAATTTCCCTAAAGCGCGATAATCTCTATGTAAATCTAGATTTTGCGTCATGATTCGCTAAAAATCCTGAAACCGATCTTTATAAATACTCAAGAACTTCTTCACTATATTAAAGGGCGCTCGATCGAGAACTGCGTACTTTGACATCAACTGAACCAACCGTTGATAGTCCAAACATTTATAAATTGCTACGTTTGGAGGAAAAGAATTTTGGGTCAATCTTATCGAGTTGCGATCCTAGGGGCAACCGGTGCTGTCGGCACGGAATTGCTAGAGCTTTTAGAAAGTCGTCGTTTTCCAGTAGCGAGTCTCAAACTGCTGGCTTCTCCTCGATCGGCAGGAACAACACTAGAGTTTCGGGGTGAGAAGCTCGTCGTTGAGGCAGTTAATGAGCAATCCTTTCGAGATGTTGATATCGTCTTAGCATCCGCTGGAGGGTCGATTTCTAAGGCTTGGGCAGGACGAGCGATCGCGGCAGGTGCAGTGATGATCGACAACTCCAGCGCCTTTCGGATGGATTCCACTGTGCCGCTCGTCGTACCAGAGGTGAATCCAGAAGCGGCTGAAAATCATCGAGGCTTAATCGCAAATCCCAATTGCACCACGATTTTGATGTCGGTGGCAGTTTATCCTCTCCATCAGATTCAGCCAATTAAGCGAATTGTTGCCTCAACCTACCAGTCAGCGAGTGGGGCTGGAGCGCGTGCAATGGAAGAAGTTAAAATCCAGTCTCAGGCAATTCTCAATGGGCAAGAGCCTAAGGCTGAAGTCCTTCCGTATCCTCTTGCATTCAATCTGTTTCCCCACAACTCCAAGCTCAATGAGCAAGGCTACTGTGAAGAAGAGATGAAAATGGTCAATGAAACCCGGAAGATTTTCGGAGTTAATGACCTGAGAATTACGGCGACTTGTGTGCGGGTTCCCGTCCTCCGTGCTCACTCAGAATCGATTAACCTTGAGTTTGCAAGTCCGTTTGATGTGGCGCAAGCAAGAGAAATTTTGAGTCAAGCTCCAGGCGTAAAGCT
>JBBRMC010000448.1:0-3890 GCA_038231055.1 Leptolyngbyales cyanobacterium | reverse complement strand
CTCGATCGAGCCAACGCCTCCGCCCCCAGAGCCGACTCCCCCAAGTCAACCAACTCAGAAGCCTCAAAAAAGTCCTCAATCCTCAGCTCAAATTCCCTCTAGAATCCCAGGCTTTCCGACAGGCACCTCTGAGTCTGAAATCAGAGCCACTTTAGGCGAACCCACCTCCACAAAGACAGGATATTGGGCAAATACTCGCAGCTCTTTGTATGAAGTCGTCCCCAATCATGTGACCTTGGCTTATATCTACGATCGCACCTCTAACCAAGTTCGCCAATCTGAAGCCTCGTTTGCCCCTTCAATGGATGAATTGCTGATGCGCGTCACCGTCAACGGGATGTTAGGCAGCCAAGCCCCGTCAGACGTGATGGCAGGGCTTCAGCGTGTCTATCAACGGCAATCGAATCAATACAGCTTTCAGCAAGGCAACTTAAAAGGCGTGATCGAGCGAAATAACCGCGATCGTATCTACGTTGCCGTTTGGGACGCAGATTTGCATTAATCCTAGACAATCGATGATGACGTAAAAACGCCCCGCCGAAACGTCTTTACGAGCTATTGCACCCTATTGCACCCAAAAATCGAATTGATAGCCCTAAAAAGCGAAAAGGCAGACTCAATCGGTCTGCCCAAAAATTCTAGCGATCGCAGTCAGCACGATTAATAACGACGAGAGCCAGTGGTTTCAGTTGCACTGGGGTCACGATAAGCAGTCGCGACATCGTCTTGCTTGCTACGACGACCCAACAGACCAAACAGACCCAACAAGCCCATCAAGCCCCAATAGCCGTTTCTACCTTCAGCACCATTGTCATAGGTTTGGGTAGTCGTCGTACCCATTGTGCCCGCACCATCCGTACCCGTACCTGTGCCCGTGCTTGTTTGAGCCGATGCGGGCAAAACTGACAAACTTACAGCAACTGCACTAGCAGCTAAAACTTTAGTGATGAGGTTGTTTTTCATAATTCAGAAGTCCTGTCATTAAATTTCGTTTGAACAACTCAAGATTATTCAGTTCTGACGAGATTCAAATCATTCTTAGGCTTGATATTCGTCTCTTCTTTAAGTAGCGGTTTGGGCGCTCCCTCGATCGGGATCGTATGCCCATCGAAAGACAGTCTACTGGCGCAAGATATTTCAAAACCGTTACATTACAAGCTTTGTCAGCGAAAGCGAAGACTCACAGTGATAAGCTGACAAATGAATTTGAAACACTTATCAGAAGAGGCGGAAATGACGGGGCAGCAGGTTCCTTACTTATTACGAGCGGCACGCGGAGAAGTGCTTGATCGTCCTCCTGTGTGGATGATGCGGCAAGCGGGTCGCTATATGAAAGCCTACCGAGATCTGCGGGATCGCTACCCCTCGTTTCGTGAGCGTTCAGAGATTCCAGAAGTGGCGATCGAGATTTCGCTTCAACCTTGGAAAGCCTTTCAGCCAGATGGTGTGATTCTATTTTCAGATATTGTCACGCCCCTACCGGGCATTGGCGTTGAGATGGATATTGCTGAAGGCAAAGGTCCGATTATCGACTCACCGATTCGCACTCAGGCGCAAGTCGATCAACTGCGTCCTCTAGAACCAGACGAGTCGCTGCCCTTCATCAAACAAATTCTCACCACGCTGCGTCAAGAAGTTGGCAATCAGTCCACTGTGCTGGGCTTTGTCGGCGCACCCTGGACACTCGCGGCTTACATGGTTGAGGGCAAAGGCTCTAAAACCTACTCGGTGATCAAGAGCATGGCGTTCTCAGATCCGACCATTCTGCACCAACTGCTGGGCAAGTTAGCAGACTCGATCGCGACCTACGTCCGTTACCAAATCGACTGCGGTGCTCAAGTGGTGCAAATGTTTGACTCTTGGGCAGGGCAATTGAGTCCGCAAGATTACGACACGTTTGCTTTGCCTTATCAGCAGCGCGTCTTTAAGCAAGTCAAACAAACCCATCCTGACACGCCTCTGATTTTGCTAGTGAGCGGCAGCGCAGGCGTATTAGAGAGAATGGCACAATCGGGAGCTGATATCATCACCGTCGATTGGTCAGTTGATATGGCAGATGCTCGTGCCCGATTGGGTAAAGAGGTCAAAGTGCAGGGAAATCTTGACCCTGGCGTTTTGTTTGGGTCGAGAGAGTTCATCCGCGATCGTATTCTCGACACCATCCGCAAAGCAGGTAACCGAGGACACATTCTCAATCTCGGACATGGTATTCTTCCCCATACACCTGAAGAAAATGCGGCGTTCTTCTTTGAAACTGCCAAACAGGTTGATAAGCTACTAGCTACATCAACTTATTAAGGGTGAAACACTCGACACCCTACCCGCGCTCAAATGACCTTAAAGCGAATCTTGGTGACTGGTGCAAGTGGCTGCATCGGTCACTATATTGCAGAAGCCTTAATTCAAGAAACCGACCATGAATTGTTTTTGCTAGTCAGAGACCCTGACAAGCTCAAGTTAAACGTTCATGTTCGCCCTGGTGTCACAGTGATTCACGCTGATATGCGAGACATTGGGCAGCACAGTAGTCTGTTAAAAACGATCGATTGTGCAGTGCTGACCGCAACGGCATGGGGCGGCGACGAGGTTCATGACATCAATGTGGTCAAAACGCTAGAGTTGATGAGCCTGCTCGATCCTGATGTCTGCGATCGCGTCATCTACTTCTGCACAGCGAGTGTGTTGGGTCGCGATAATCAGTTGCTTAAAGAAGCGGGGGAGATCGGCAGCGATTATATCCGCTCTAAATATGTCTGCTATTCGCGCTTAGGAGAGTTGGCGATCGCGCCCAAAATCACGACCGTGTTTCCTACTTTGGTCTTGGGAGGCGGCGATGGCTATCCGCTCTCACACATTTCATCAGGCATTGCAGATGTGGTGAAGTGGATCAAGTTGATCCGCTTTTTAGATGCGGACGGCAGTTTTCACTTTGTGCATGGTCGAGATATTGCTCAAGTCGTGCGGCATTTAGTCGAGCATCCCGCTCTAGAAAATGAGCCGCGTGCAATGGTCTTAGGCAACGAGAAAATCACGGTCAATCAAGTGATTGAAGAAATGTGTGATTATCTCAATCAGAAAATCTATTTCCGTATTCCGCTTTCGCTCTGGCTGGCAGATTTGTTTATTTTTCTGTTTCGCATTCAAATGGGTGACTGGGAGCGGTTTTCAATCCACTATGTGCACTTCACCTACCAGAACCCGGTCAACCCTTCTACGTTTGGACTACCAACCTATTGTGCAACGATCTACGACGTTTTAAAGATTAGTGGAATTCCTCGACGGCACCCGCGACGACCTAAGACTAAGGCAATTGAATGATAGCTGTGGTTTGTGAGCGACTAAACCCGATGGTGGTTCTTCCTTGATTGTCAGAGATTTAGGGTATCACTAGAGGATGCCAGAATAGCGTTTCTCTTGACCATTCGCCTGGTTTCAATTTTCAGACGATTGTCTTTTATGGTCTCGCTCCTTACACTGCGTCTTAACTGAAGTTGCGGAAGTTTATGCCTAAGGATCGTGGATTAAATAACCTGTAAGACTTGTGAGCGTCTTCTGCCCTCCTCACGAAGTGGGCGAAGCCCTCGCCAACCCTTCTCCCCAAGGAGAAGAGAGCTAGAGTCATGTTCCCTCGCCTTTGGGAGCTACCGTGTACACACAAGTCCTCGTAGCTTCGTTTGAGTCGGCTTATGCCCCCTAAATCCCCCAAAATTGGGGGACATTGAACAAGATAAATAGCTTGACCTCTAAAACCTCGTTTCAGCTCAAAGTCCACCAGAATGGGGGATTTAGGGGGCGAAAGGTTTTGGCAATGACTGAGCGGATCAACTTGTGTGTACACGGTAGCCTTAGGGAGAGGGGTTTGGGGTGAGGGTTCTTAGTCGCACATCGCG
>JBBRMC010000447.1:0-3898 GCA_038231055.1 Leptolyngbyales cyanobacterium | reverse complement strand
GATGAGGAGAACGATCGCTAAGCCAACCAGGAAGTAAACCCAGAAGGGAATACGGATTTTGCTGAGTCGTTGGAGAGCAGCATCGCAATTTTGAACTTCAAAATCGAGGTCTAGAGCTTTATAAATTTGTTTGGCTTGCTCAAAACGTTGTCTTGCTTCCAGAGAACGATTGAGTTTTACAAGTGCAATTGCCATGTTGAAGAAAGAGATGGCTTCGCCTCTGCGATCACCAATTTCACGAGCGATGTCAAGGGACTGTTGATGAAACTCGATCGCCCGTTGATATTGCCCTAACGATTGATACGCAATGCCGAGATTGCCGAGGGAAGCTGCTTCACCACCGCGATCGTTAATCTCTAGAAATAACCCTTGAGCTTTCTCATGAGATGCGATCGCTGCTCTATATCGCCCCAACGAATGGTAGAGATTGCCCAATCGCATCCACGCAGCTCCTACATTTCTGACTTCCTCCTCATTGCTAGGTTGCCATTCCTGCGTTAACTGTTCGTAGATTGGCGTAAGGTTCGCATAATATCCCTGCCGCTCCAAAATCTCTACACAAGTCTCCATCACTCGTTGCGCCTCAGCATATTGCTTCAGTTCGCAGTGATGATAAAACGTTTCTAATTCCTCGCGGCAGTCCTCAAACGCTCCTGTCCAGGGTCTGCGGTGACTCCAAAAATACGTGATCGATCGTTCATGCCCGACCTCCAACTCTCCTTTCTCCCGTGCCCCCTGCTGCAAATACCGTTGAATCAACGGCAAAAACTCAAACCACCACTCATCCCCGACTCGCTCCTCCTGCAAAAACGACCATCGCGCCAGCTTCCGCATTTCCGCCAGCGTCACCGTCTCATCCACCATTGCCTGCGCTACATCCAGCCCAAACCGTCGCCGCAGCACGCTCGATCGCCACAACACCTGCTGCAACCACGCTGGATCAATCTGAGCAAAACTACGATCGAGAATCTCCCCCACACACGCTTCCGAGTCTCCTCGATGCAACTCCTTCAGCCCATACAACAGCGACAGATCATCCTGCTGCACCCGATAAATCGCCGCTGGTTCATAATCTGCCAACTGCGATCGCCGCAACCAACTCACCGCCAACTGCAACATCAACGGGTGCCCATCCGTCGCTTCCACAAACGCCGCCAAATCCTCCTCCGATCCTTCAATGTTCTGCGCCTTCAGCAGCGCCACCCCTTGCAAATCCGTCAATCCCTTCAACGCTTCCCATCGCCAAGCCTCCGTCGGCAACTCCAACCGATACTGACTCGTCAGCAAAATCGTGCCGTCATTGCCCGTCTCTAACCACTTCGCCAAAAACTCACCATAGTGTTTCCACAACTCCGACGACTGAAACAACGTCTCCAAATTATCTAGCACCAACAGACAGCGCGTTTCTCGCAAAACATTCAGCGACTTGATCACCAACTCATCCGCCGAATCTCGCTCATATAGCTCCCGCACCAGGGCATACTTCTCTTCCCCAATCACCTGCTGAATCACCCACCGCGCAAACGTGTCAAAACTCGCAGGCTCCTGAAAGTTTGCCCACAGCTTCTTCTCAAACCCCGTCGCATTCTGATACACCCGCGCCGCTAGTGCAGACTTGCCATATCCCCCTGCTGCATACAATCCCACCAGCCGCACCTGCTTCTCCGCAAAATAATTTTGCAAAACAGCTTCCTGCGATCGGGTCTGCCATCGTTCTTCAATGATCGGCGGCAGTCCACTATCGATCGTGGTGCTAAGTGCCTTCGATCGCTGCTGATAGTTAATCGTCTGAGTGATGTTGCCCACCGTGATCGTCTGCGCGGTGTTACCAGAAACCGCAGATTGCTCAAAATTAGGTGTGTCAGTCATGAGGGTAGAAAAGTGAGGAGTCGCAAAGAAATGAGATGGTCGAGCAATTACTGCTCTTGGCTCAGGTCGCCTAAATCAAGACTCCCAGCTTTAATATTCTTTAGCATTGTCTGCTCGATCGCTTCTCCAGACTCCGATTTCTGCGACATCTTCTTCGCCTTCAAATCGCCCTCTAGTTCCAAATCTGTTGCCATTTCTTGGCTCCCAACCGACTTTGAGTTTTGAAGCGCGATCGCAAGCTGCCGAATCTCTTCTGCAAAGTCCGGCGCATATTTCATTTCCTCCCTTAAATAAACCACTAATGGCTGAGCCGATTCCGGAGTTTTCTCGGTCTCGATCGTTGCCAGGGTTCGTTCTACCTGCTTGTTGCCTTGAAACCGAGCCGCGATCTTGTCCCACAGACTCGTGACCAACTTCTTGCCCGCCTCACCTGCCGTTCCCTCAGTGAACTTCATCAGCAGCAGAGTGGCGATCGTTGCAGCGGTAATTGGATCTGACATAATTTATGGATGTAAAAAATAGCACTCTCCTTATAGCGCGGAATTCTATCTTTATGTATAAATTCAATGACGCTTTAACAATTTGATGTCTTCTTCACACCATCAAAGGGATTGTTACTACAATCAACGCCTTTGTTACCCGTGTCAAAGCGATTGTCACTAACATCAAAGCGATTGTTACCCGTGTCAAAGCAATTGTTACCCGTGTTAAAGCGATTGTTACCGATAACAAAGCCATTGTTACCAACGTCAAAGCGATTGTTACTAACGTCAAAGCATTTGCTGAGGAACATGAATGTATTAAAGTGCAGCTTTTCGCCCTCACCCTAGTAGTCCGTCAAGGATATTTTGAGGGGTAGTAAAAGTCTATAACTCCTTCCTAGAAGCAAGTTTAGAGAAGATCTATCCCTCAATTTAAGATTGACAGTCTACTAGCCCTCTCCCCAAGGAGAGGGAATAAGACTTTAACTCGCTTCTTCTTGGCAGGGCTGATGAGTTGTCACCAGACAAAATCTCCACGTTTGAGTCTTTGTTCAGCATCAAATGATGTCTCAGAGGATGTCTGAAACGTCTCTTCGCTGCGTTGCTCACCCGCCCCGGAATACAGGTAGCTTCGCAAGCGCCTTCGGCAACGGGGCTAGCCTTGCGAAGTCCCTGAAGGGACTGAATGCCTCAACTCTTCCAGTCCCTTCAGTGGACTTCGCACCGTTAGACCGTGATTTTCAATCACGGGCGGGTCATGCTATCAACGACTCCTTTCCAGACATTCTCTTAGGGCAATGTGAGACCTCTCTTCGCTGCGATCGCGTCCCGCCTCGGATCGGAAGCTTTCAAGCCCAGCCTAGAGTTGAATGGTGTTTTTGTCGTGCAACTCCTCTATTTGAATGAGTGAACCATTGCCCAAAACAATATTGAACTTCACTCTCGATCGTTCAATTTGATATCCCGGCAACACTCGAACCATTTGATACTCGGTCGTTAAATCACTCGTGCCATCCCATTTGAGCAATGCCAGTTGATTAGACGCAATCTCACTCAGTTGTGAAACAAACTCTTCAACAGCATCGCTAATGTTGGGCACAATGCCAGACGGCATAAAGATATAACGCTCTTGCAAATCCAATGTAACGCTGACTCGATAACGCCGTTCCGTTGAGCAACGCAACTCCACGGTGAACGAAATCGAGCTAGGCACGATCGTCCTAACTCCCATGTTGTTTTGTCCTCTCGATTAATTCAAAGAGGACAAAAACAGTGAGTTCTCAGATATTCCAAAGGGGTGAAAACTGTATGCAGGATCTTGATTCCAGCCTTTCAAGATCCCATCGCAAAGCCGAGGGTGTACAATCATGAACGCCTCCTAAGTTATCAGTAGTAACTAGGGATGGAAGTCCTCGGAGTCTGATTTACGAGATCAGGCTTCGGGGCGCAACTCCATCACTGCGATGTATTCTACAGGAGTTTTTTGTTTTTTGGAATGCTAAGTTTTTGAGTTGGAGCGATCGTTTGTTTGGGAAGGGGCGATCGCT